>CAZJZR010000757.1:0-2491 GCA_964550475.1 uncultured bacterium | reverse complement strand
TGGGGGATGAGGGATAGAATTGGCGGCGTAGAACTTAATTTGCAAGAGGTGTATTGATTCAGCGTTAGTCCACATCACCAATCCCGATCGCCTGGGAAATGTTCGTCAACCCATGCTGAGTGAGGCGATCGCCCAATCCTTGCAACACCCGTTGCACCATCCACGGCCCTTCATAGATCCATCCGGTGTACACCTGAAGCAGGCAGGCTCCAGCGGTAATTTTCTCCCAGGCATCGGCAGCGGTAAAAATTCCCCCCACGCCAATAATCGGTAACCGACCCTGGGTTTGTTGCCAAATAAATCGGATCACCTCCGTCGAGGCTTGCCGCAGCGGTGCGCCACTAATCCCCCCGGCCTCTTCGGTGATTGGCTTACCCGTCACCGGGAGAATTGTTGTCTTTAGACCATCGCGGCGAATAGTAGTGTTGGTGGCAATAATGCCCGCCAACTCGTAGCGTTCGGCTAAATCAGTGATGGCGGCAATATCATCCCAGGCGAGGTCGGGGGCAATTTTCAGAAACAGCGGTTTGGCGTAGGTTGAGGGGACAGGATTCTCTGGGGCTGGTAAGGCTAGGCGATTCTCTTGTTGCAGGTTGGCGAGGATCGGCTCCAATTGGTCGATCGCCTGGAGCGATCGCAACCCCGGCGTATTGGGCGACGACACATTCACCACAAAATAATCGCCCAACGCTTTCAATCGACGGAAACTGACGAGATAATCCTCCGCTGCCTCCGCTAATGGCGTAATTTTGGATTTGCCCAAATTAATCCCCAAAGGAATGGGATTGCCCGTACCACTGTCGTTCAGGGTATCTTTTGCCAGCGGAGCATGTGCCAATTGCAACTGCGACAACCGACTGGCTAACGCAGCAGAGCCAGCATTGTTAAAACCCATGCGATTTAGGGCACCCTGATCTTGTAACAAGCGAAACAGGCGGGGGCGAGGATTGCCGGGTTGGGCGTGTTGGGTTACTGTCCCCAATTCCGCAAACCCAAACCCAAACGAACCCCAAATCGCGGCACCGATTCCGTCTTTGTCAAACCCAGCGGCCAACCCTAACGGGTTAGGAAAGGCTAGACCCCCAATCGTCTGAGATAATCGTGCATCTGTCCATCCCCAACGCTGGTGCAACTGCCGTAGCATCCATCTGCCCCAATCAGTCTGCCGCTGAGCACTCAACCACCCTAAAATCGCCATGCTTTGGTGATGTAACTGTTCTGGATCAGCTTTGAGACCAGAAAACAATAGAGGTCGAATCACCCGTTGATAAACATCCACAATTGCCAACCGCGAATAATGAAGTGCAATAACAACGCTGGGAGAGTTAGTCCAGCACCAAACCTAGACAATTGTCCTGCCATTTGTTGTCATCACTGGAGAACTCGCTGGATTAAATTTAGGTTCACCCGCATTTTAGTCCCATGGTTCACTGTTGAGGATATGGCTCCTAGCCTGCATTATTCATGACAATTTACGGAAAAACGTCGAAACCCGTAGGGGCGGTGCCCCCGTGCTCGCCCAGTGCAGGGTTTAGCGGTTTACACCCAGATCTCTGTCTAACCGCGAGATCTACGGGGCAACCACGGGGGGATTGCCCCTACGGCTCGGCGTGTAGAATGTCGTGAATAATCCAGGCTAGCTGGGGTGTGAGCATCATCCACTGGAGGCTGTTGAAAAAGTGACTAGAGTGACTACAAGGTTGACTAGAAGGTTGACTAGAAGGTTAATTTTCCCTGCTCTCTGCACAGAACCAATCAATTTGGCAACCACCCTCTTAGCCTCAGTAATAGATCTTGCACTGAGCAACTTGGCTGGATATATCAATTCCGAAATCAGCCACGCAAAGGCCAGGAGCTTCAGCCCTTGGTTCGGCAAGTTGAGCCACTAGCGTTGTTTATCACTCAGTTGAGAGGGCGATAGATCTTGCGTAACCGTTCACTCCCCGTCAGGGGAGGAACAAGTGGGCGTAGCCCGCAACACTTTTCTTATGGGGGGATGTGAACGATGACGATCTTGCTATAGATCTACTTGCTATAGATCTAAAAATAACGATGAAAATGCTATGAAGGGATAAAAAAGAGTCATGCTAGCGATCAGCTAATCAAAAGATAGGTTGAATTTATACGATGCACGGATTTAATCATGGCTATATTTGATTACAGGTGTTCATCTACTGTCATCGGGTTAGGGTTGGTTGAGTTGACGGCTACTGAGTAAGGCGACGGCAAAGGCTGCAATGTGCAAAGGGTTACGTTGAGATGCAGCAAATCTAAAGCAAAGTGAGCGATCGCAATGGCATCACAGCCTAGTGCTCTGTCAACTGTTGTTTTTAGGATAAACTCCGTGGGAATTTACCCTAAAAACTAGCTGTGACGCTCCATTAGTGCCAACCTGGTGTGAAGTACTCACCTTATGTGAAGTACCAGTCTTGTGTGAAAGTGTGACCAAAGTTTGAAAGTCTGACCAAAGTTTGAAAGTGTGACCAAAGTT
>CAZJZR010000756.1:0-2495 GCA_964550475.1 uncultured bacterium | reverse complement strand
GCCTGCTACTGCCTTAATTCCCACCCCCCCTACTCCCCCCACCTGAATACTTACAGTTTGATGCAAGACTATCGGCATCGCTCGGCTGATTTTCAACAGGTGGAGGCCGATTTCTTTGCGGTACTGGAGCAAATTGATCAGACGATTTATCAAATGTTTGGGTTAACGGATGCCGAAAAAGCGCACATCGAACAGCGTCTTGCCAGTTTCCCGTTAAATCGGTTTCAGCCTCGCTATCCCTGGCAAACTGTCAAACCCAGGCCAATTAAAGCCTATACCAGCGATCGCTTCACCTGATCCCGTACTCTGAATCTGTCACCGTCAGATCAGAGCCAGCATCTCAACCGGAATGCTTCGCAACATTCTGTACCCGTGTCAGGAAATTATTGGTAGTACTGGCTTCAGCCAGTACTACCAACGAGAAGGGGACTTGTTTGTAACGAGCATCGCCGCTGGAGCTATGACTCCGTCACCCCATCACTCCCCGTGTCCTTGGATGAATTCCCCAACAACTGACTCACTTGGCTGACCAAACTGCCCAACTTGCCTTCATCCAATAATGTGTTGATTAACGAGAGGCCACTGCTGGACAGCAACAGCTTGTTGACATCCTGGGACGCGCCGCCGCCGTTGGCTCCGGGGAAGGCATAGATGCGGGCATCGCCCAGCACACCGGGTTGGGGGGCGAGGCTGCTGGTGATGGCGGGCAGTTTTTCGACCAATTGGGGCAGGATGCCGTTGAGGACTTGGGCGGTACGGTTGGCGGCACTGAGGGCGTTTTCTGCCTCAATCAGGGCTTGTTTCCCTTCCGCTTCCGCCAGCAATTTGTCCCGTTCGGCGGTGGCTAAGGTGCGGATGGCTTCCGCTTCTAGATCTGCCGCTTGCTTGGCAATTTCCGCCTGCCGTCGCCGCCGGAATACGTCAATTTCCACCACGTTTTGTTCAGCAATTCGTCGCTGTTCTGCCTGCCGTTGGGCTTCAATCACCGACAGCCGTTGTTCCCGTTCCGCCTTCTCAATTTCCGTTGCCGTCACCACACCGGACTCCGCTTTGGCGCGTTCTGCTTCCGCCACCAACCGTTCCTGTTCCTTCTGCGCGATCGCGATCGCCGCTTCCTGTTGGGCAATCTTGGACAGGCGATCGGCCTCTGCCACCTCCACCTGCGCCTTCAACCGCGTCGCCTCAATGGTTTGCTGACGGGTAATTTCCGCCATTTCCGCCTCTTGTTTTTGCAATGCCTGCGCCACCTTCAGTTGCTTATTGCGTTCCTCTAGGGCAATGTCAGCATCAATTTGGCTCTGTTGCAGAATCAATTTCTTGCGAATTTCCTCTTCCTCCACCGCTTGGGTTTGCAGAATCTTGGTGCGCTGGGTGGCGGCGGCTTCCCGCTCCTTCGCTTCTTGGATTTCCCGTTCCCGCTGGGCTTTCAGAGCTTCTACCTGCAACTGTTGTTCCAACCGGGCACTTTCCTTCTCCTGCTGGATTTGCAGCGATCGCTTCTCCGCATCCAACACCTTTTGTTCGATCGCCACCTGTGTGGTCAATTCCACTTCCCGCTTTTGCTGGATCGACCGCTGGATGGTTTCCGTTCGCAGGCGCACCCCTTGGGCATCAAAAAAGTTGTTCTCGTCGTAGGTGTCGCTTTCCTGAATTTCCGAAATCGCAATGTTATTCAGCGTCAGCCCCACCTTACCCAGATCCGGCTGCATCAGATTCAGCACCTCTTGGGCAAAGCCCAGCTTATCCGAGTCAATTTCCGCCAATGTCTTGGTTTTCGCCGCTGCCCGGATGGCATCATCCGCCCGTTTTTCCAGGGCGTTCTTGATGTCCTCTGGGGTAATTCGTCCGGTTTGAGACAACCGCGCCGCTGCCGTCAGTACGTCATTCTCGGAGGCATTAATGCAGACATAAAAGGTCACCCGCATATCCGCCCGCAGGTAATCCTGGGTGCGGACTGCCAATTTACCCGTCCGTTCCACGTCAATGGAAATTTCCCGCAGGGGCACACGGGTTAGCTCGTGGAACCCCGGCAGCACAATACAGCCGCCGTTCAGTACCACCATTTTCTTTTTCATAAACACCCCGCCCGTGCGGACAAAGGCTTCGTTGTTGGGGGTGATGACGTAGACGCGGGTGTAGGCCCACACCGACATCAGCAACAGCACTACAAACGCCACCACCACGCCAGGGAAAAACAGCAGGCCGGGACTCAATTGCCCTAGGACAGGCCGCTGATGGTTGATGGTTTGGGTGAGTAAAAACGGCTTGTGGTCGCTGATGGCTTTGCCGATGACCTGAGGCAGCAACCCATGGGTGGACTGGGGATCAAGGCTGGAACTGGATTGTGCCGCCGTAGACAGATCGATGTCCCCTGGTCCGGATGGCGCGATTTCTGCCAAGGGGAGGTGGGTGGGGAGAGTGGGAAGGGACTGGATCAACATAAGCCAGAACTTCATAACGCAATATCCTAATTATGAATGAAAAATGAAAAGAAA
>CAZJZR010000755.1:0-2499 GCA_964550475.1 uncultured bacterium | reverse complement strand
GGATTTAGGGTGAGGGCGGAGATCTTGGCAACCCAACAATTGACTTTTATGCAATTTGCAAGAGGTCTATTCTTTTTCCGCAAGTCCCTGGGTCGTTACGCCAACGCCGCTTTTAACTGTTGACATAAATCGGTAATTGCCTGTAATCCTTCGGCGGGAGTGCCTGTAGCGAGGCGTTTGACCAAGGCACTGCCAACAATCACCGCATCGGCTCCCCAATCTTTTACCTGCCGCGCCTGTTCCGGTTCGGCAATGCCAAAGCCTACCCCAATCGGTTTATCGGTAACTTGGCGCATTTCGATCAACAAATCTTTCACCCGTGATTGCACCTGGCTCCGCACGCCTGTTACTCCGGTGACGCTAACCAAGTAGATGAAACCTTGGGATTGATGGGCGATCGCGGTAATCCGTTCCTGGGAACTGGTGGGAGCAACCAACAACACCAACTCTAGTCCGGCTGCGCGTGCAGGTTGCATCAGCACATCCGTTTCTTCCAACGGCAAGTCCGGCACCACCAATCCCTGTATACCTGCTGCCGCCACCTGTTGAACAAACGTCTCAATGCCCCGATTCAAAATCGGGTTGTAATAGGTAAATAGAATGATTGGGGCTTTGACCTGCGATCGCACCCGCGTCACCAAATCCAAGACATGATCCAACTGCACCCCCCGTTGCAGGGCACGGGTCGCCGCCGCTTGGATGACGGGACCATCGGCCAACGGGTCGGAATAGGGCACACCCAGTTCAATGATGTCTGCACCATTAGCATCCAGTGCTTGCAATGCCGCTGCGGTCGTCTCCAAGTCCGGATCCCCTGCTGTGATGAACGGGATTAGGGCGCAACGCCCCTGTTGACGCAGGGCAGCAAAACAATCGGCAATGGAAGTCATGCAGGCAATACCAACTCTCGCGTGTAGGTCA
Source organism: uncultured bacterium (assembly GCA_964550475.1). Lineage (GTDB taxonomy): Bacteria > Cyanobacteriota > Cyanobacteriia > CAIUCS01 > CAIUCS01 > CAIUCS01. The sequence continues at coordinate 1,578 of CAZJZR010000755.1, read as the reverse complement.
GAAGCCCTATTGTATACCGTTGGCTAACCTCCGAATCATGGTTCTTACCAACCCGTTGACTAACCCGTTGGCTAACCCGTTGCGAATCAGAGCAAACGGCGATCGCGCCATCGTTTTTTAGACCAATGCCTCAATTTGGGCAGTCGTCAGTCCAGTGACTTGCTGCACTTGGGCAACAGGCATACCCTGCTGAAGTAAATTAACCGCAACTTGGCGCAGTTGCGCTTCGGCTTGTTCTGCCCGTTCTCGTTCCTGTTCTGCCCGTTCTCGTTCCTGCTGGGCAATTTCTGCCGAGATGGGTAACAGCTCTCCCTCTGGAGTAGTCCAGCGCAACCACGTGGTGGTAATGCCTTGGTAAGTCCCTTGCCAGCGCACCAGTCCCCAGCCCAAGCTGGAACTGAATAGTTGCCCCTGAGCATTGACCGCGATCGCCTGATAGTCGCCCCCTTGCAACCGGAACCCTGCCCAATCCTCTGGATTCATGGGGTCGAACCAAAAGTATTCTGGCACGCGCAAGCGGTTTTGGTAGATCGCTTTTTTCTCAGTTTTGTCGCTTTTGGCCGTGGATTCAGACAGCAGTTCAATCACCACATCCGGGGCTTTTGCTTCATCCCACACCACCCAACTGCGCCGCTCACCTTTGGGCACACCCAACACCACAAACACATCGGGTCCCTTAAAGTCGTGGTTACGGACTTGATCCGGGCTGAAGTACACAAACATATTGCCGCCCACAAAACCCAGCGGTTGCGTTTCTAACCAAAGCTGGATCGGTTCCATCAGCAATTGCATCTGAGCCTGATGTCGGGATGTTTCCATGGGAATGCCGTCGTCGCACGGAAGTTCGGCCTGAGTGGGAGGCCGTTTCAGTAGTTCAGGAGTGTCCAGGGTTAGCTCTGCCATTGGATCAATTAACTCATGTACTGAACAAAGACGTAGTAATTTCTGGCTACCAACCGCTGAGTTTGGTCTTTGGAACTATCCAGTCTTGGCCTTGGCTGAGGCAAGCATTGATCGGATTGGGGGTAAGCCGTTCCTATGGCGATCTCCGAGTCGCCAGTTCCACGGGTGCGGTGGTGGAGACCATCGCCGCCAACAATTGCGACGGTTCCACCGAGAACGGTAGGCGATGGATATCGGAATTGGGGGCGCAGGCAATTTCGGCAGCATGTTGCAGATCGGCGACGGTAACGGAGGTCAAGCCCAAATCCGCCAAGCTGGTCGGCAAGCCAATTTCGCCATAAAACTTGAGTAACTGTTGGCGAGAGGTGCTGGCCAGTTGATTACCTTGCAGCATTTCCTCTAGGCGCAACTGCACCAAAATGCCATAGGCCACTTTGTCGCCATGCAGGGGGGCGGGTTGCTCCCCATGGCGCGGCAGATGGGTGAGGCCATTGTGGACGGCGTGGGCGGCAACGGTGCGGCACTGGGCACCGCCCAACCCACCGATCACCCCGGCTAAGAGAACGCTGGCATCCACCACCTGCTGCCAGACGTGCCCCCCCGGTTCCGCCAGAGCCGTAGCCGACTGCTGGAACAGAATATCCCGCAACACCCGCGCCTGCTGGACAGCGGCAA
>CAZJZR010000754.1:0-2499 GCA_964550475.1 uncultured bacterium | reverse complement strand
ATGGTGGTTTGGGCGGCTATCCGTTTATTGGGTTCATCAGTGGGGGCAATCTCCCCCGAACCTAAGAACTTGAAATAGGTTGCACAATCCGGTTGCAGGGGAGAAACGAACAAATTGGCATCGTACCACTCTGATTTTTTATGCCCACAATGCACGGCTGTGGGGGGTGGAGTGTCGCTTTCTCCCTGACAGGAGGCCAATAGATTGCCGTACTCCAGCTCTTCGGTTGGATACTGATGCTGCGGTTGACAATGCTCAATATGGCAGATTGACCGTGTAATTTGCATAGTGCAGTAACAGCAGATAAAACCCTGTTCCTTCAGCAATGCCGCATAGAGGTCTTGCTTTTCCTGCCCTTTCAACTCGGCAAATTGGGGTTGCCAGTTCTCATTCGCGAGAGCTTTCCAAGCGGTAAGACTTGGCGGTTCCGTCGATTTCTGAATGTATTTCATCGATTCAGCACTTCTCTCCGCCGGATCAATACATCCGCCCGCACAAATTCCGGTTCATCGGCTCCAATCTCCTCGGCTAACTGTTGCCGCAATTGTTTGGCTCCAGCCAAATCCCCTTGATCAATTAAGCGGAATAGCTGCAAAAGCTGGTCTTTAATTGCTTGCGGACGTTCCGGCACACCCATCAAGTCTTCTAAGATGCGGTTGCTGTCGCGGCCATAGGAACTGTCGGGATGGCTGGCGATTACGCCATCGGGGGTGGCTTCTAATAGATAGATTTGCTGGGGGTGGACATGGCTAATCACTTGGGGGGAGTGGGTGGTGACGATGAATTGGCAGTTGGGAAAGATCTGGGTGAGGCTGGGTAAGACTTTCCGTTGCCATGCCGGATGCAGGTGCAGTTCAATTTCGTCGATCATCACGACTCCACTGCCTTCCAGGGGATTGGTCAAGCCGGGATTGGCGATCGCCAGTCGTCGTGCCAAGTCGCCTGCTAAGGCCAGCAATCCCTTCTCGCCATGAGATAGCTGGTTGATCACCAATTCTTCGCCCTGTTTGCTGATGGTCATCCGCAGGGGCGATCGCCGCACTCGCAAGTTACTAAACCCGTCCAACAATTCTCCAATTGCCTGTCGCACCGCTTCCAGTTGGGGATTGCGATACTCTGGCTCATCTCGCCGCTGTTCGTTTTCTAAATCTTCTACCCAACGAAACCACTGGAAAAATTGATGAAATGTGTTTTTCACCTCGAAGGCTTTATCGTAGGTAGCCATTTGCTTAAATTCTATATTCTTAACCAAGTCTAAGGATGTATCAGTTTGCTTCAAATCATTCTTGTTCGCTAAATCCAAAGATGTATCTAAAACAATACGATTTACCGAGTAATAGACAATAACTGGTAAATTGTAATCATCTTGTTTAGCTAATTGCTGGTGTATTTCTTTAAATACCTTGTCCAACTCTGAATCGCTAATGTTCCCAATGCTACTATAGGGCAGGTTTTTTCTCTGAAGAGACCATCGAACCTCTTTTGAGTTAAAAGAAACAAGGATCTCAGCAGATGTTTTAATCACTCCATTGGTTATGTCTTTTGAATCAAGAAACTTGCCACCTTGACTAGCTTTAATATTCCCAATCTTTTTGGCTCTCACTGCACTGACAAACCAAGATAAAAGAACAGCTAAACAGTCCAAAACGCTTGATTTGCCAGATCCATTAATCCCAATCAACACTGTTGATCCGCTAGGATCAAACTCCAACATCAAATCTTTGATGCCGCGAAAGGATTGGATATGGAGGCGTTGAACTCTCATGTTGTTCGAGGATATTTTGAAGGTACCGATTATCCCATGTACGGGCGAAGCATTCCGGCCATGATTTGACGGTCATTTCAAATAGCTAACTACTGGAATGCTTCGCCCCTACGCCTAACGGTATAACCTTAGGCTTTTCAAACACTTTATTCATTCCCTGTTACTTGGAAGTCTACCCCTTCGTAGAGATCCGCGATCGCCACCTCCAGTCCCAACGACGATAACACCAGCACCTTATCCTCTGCGCCATAGTCGCGGAACAACCACGACTTGCCCTCGGTTTTGGTGTATTGCTCAATGCCGACCTGATATTGGTCGATCATCACATACTCCTGCAACGACGGAATCGACCGATAGAACTTGAATTTAGTCGAGCCATCGTAATCACGGGTGGATTCGGACAGCACTTCCACAATCACCACCGGGTTGGTAATCGTGTCGGTGCGTTCCAGATGATAAATCGGTGCCCCCTGAATCACCATCAAGTCGGGATAGGTGTATTGCCGATATTCCGGAATCCACAACCGCACATCACTAGCAAACGGTTCTGCGCCCTTGCCACGCAAACTGAAGCGCAGATGGGCATAGAGTGCCCCTAAAATCCGATTGTGATTGAGCGAACCTCCAGTCATGGGGACAATCTCTCCATCACGGTACTCACTACGAAATTCCGCAAGCTCTTCTTGGGCGAGGTATTCATCGGGGGAGTAGGTTTGGCGGTCTTGAAGTTGCAT
>CAZJZR010000753.1:0-2500 GCA_964550475.1 uncultured bacterium | reverse complement strand
ACCAACAGGTTTATCAACGCTTAGAATCAGCTCTGAGTCTGAATTTGCGGCGACAAATCTGGTTCGCTATTTGCGATGATTTGACCCTGCGAAATCAATTAGCCAACGCGCTGCACACTCGGTTGAATCAGGCCGCATTGGCAGGGCAGGATCACGGGTATCCCAAATTGGTTACCCTGGACTTGGACTTAACGGATCCTCACTTCACCGCCCAGGTGTCCCAGTGGTTGTTGCAATATCCCCCCAGCCATTACCAGGCGGAAATTCCGGGTTTCCAAATCATTGGCATTGAGCGGTTAACGCGCCAGCCAGCGATTGTGCAACGCCTATTTCTTAGCTATTTGCAAAACATTGAACGGTGTTTGCCCAGTTTAGATGCCAGCGTGTTGTTGTGGGTGTCGCGTCCCTGGTGTTATTCGATTCAGCAATCGGCTCCAGAGTTTTGGCAGTGGCGCACGGGGGTATTTGAGTTTGTCGGTGAGCCAACGGCCACAGGTACAGTGGACACCAGCTTGCACCCGACCGAGGCGGCAGCGGTAGCCGTGCCAGATGTGCCCCCACCCCCCCCCAATCCAACTCCCGTGACCACATCCGTGCGGCCTGCTGCCGTGCCCACGGTGGCTGCGGCACCTGCCTCCAACCTCTGGGACATCCTGAATCAGGATTTGGCGCAATTAGATCAGGCGGGGGCGATCGCCCTCGATCCCAGTATGGCCTTGTTAGTGGACGGTGATGTCACCGATGCCGTAGCCGATGCGGCTGCGATTGATCCGGCCACCAGTCCTGCCGCTGAGGTCAGAGATGTGACTCAGTTGGCGATGGCGAATGTGTCTGCCGCAGTTCCCGCAGAGTCTGCACCAGAACCACCGTTGCCAGCCACAACGGATGATGATGCCCTGAATTCATTACTGCAACGGGTCGCCCAGTCTGTACCGAGTGCCCCCAAGACTGCCTTAACGGGCAACAATATCCTCAATCATCCATTATTTAATTTGGATCAGGCCAACCCGCCCACGGAGTCCCAACCAACAACGAATTTGCTGACGGCTGATACTCCCGCAAATCGTCCGGTTGATGCGCCCTCAGAGACGGAAACGGCTACCCCTGCCATCGTCACGATACAGCCCACGGCTGCGGAACAGTCTCAAACAACGCCCGATCGCCCAGTTGTCAGTCCGTCCACCGCAGATGGCCCTGCCATAAATAGTACTGGGATGAATAGCCCTGCGACCAGTCCGACAGCGATCTCGACCACTGAGACGGAACCAACGCAGACCCAACCACCAACGGTTGCCTCTACATCCCCACCGAGCGCCCCTCCCGTCGATCACCCTGCCAACCTACTCCAGTCCGCTCTACAACCCCGTCCGACGACCCAACCCCCCACGTCCGTCACTAGTCCAACTGATGGCCGTGATCGCTCCACGGCTCCTCATCCCACTCCTGGGTCGGACGTGGAACTGCGGCCAGTGGCCAAACCGGAGCAGCAAACGGTAATTACGCCGCAGTCTCCCCCCCTGTTAGATACGGGAGTGGTGCCATCGCCCCATTTGCCCGTATCAGTGGATGCAGAACCAACGATAACAGCGGAGCCGAGCGACCTGAGTCAATTGGCGACGAAGGCGTTGTTGGATGAGTTAAACCGTTTGGTCTTGGCAACGCTACCTGTGGATGTGCAAGGGTGGGCAAAGCAAGGCCGGATCACCACCGCTCCTACCGCAGCCCAACCGAGTGCCGCTGGTGGTGGGATTGGCGTGTTAGCTCGTCCCGTGACGGCGATCGCTGCTCCCCCTGCCGTGGATGAGGCGGTGATTCAACCCGTGTTGTTGTTGCGGCAGTTGCAGGAAAACCACAGCCAAACGGTGCCACCTGTGGCCTTGGTGAATGGTTACTTGGCCTTGGGCAATTTCTATCGCCAAAGCATTGAACAGGGCAATGCCACCATTGATGGACTGAAGATTGCCATCCTCACCTATGAGCAGGCGGCGTATTGGTTAGGACAGGCGATCGCTGATGAGTCGGATGGAGCGTTAGCCAGCCTTGCCCCTGGGTTTTGGTCGGATTTGTTTAATGATTTAGGCAACTTTTACTGGATGCTGTCCCGCTGTATTGCCTCCCTAGAGGAATCAGTACCTGCCTTGGAAAACGCCATCCGTTCCTATCACCACGCCCTGCATCACCTCCTGCCCGACCCCAGCCAACCGGATCAGGTGGTCAATCCCGGCTCCTATGCCATGATTCAGAATAATTTGGGTGGAGCGTACAGCGATTTGGCTCGCACCCACGCCCCGGTGGAGAATTTGCAGCAGTCCATCCATGCCCATCAGGAAGCCCTGCGCTATCGCCCTGCCCAAACTGATCCGCTGAAGTATGCCGCGACCCAGAATAATTTGGGCACCGCATTTTGGAATTTGGCGCAACATGATCAGCCCAAACTGAATCTACAACAGGCGATCGCGGCCTACACCGAAGCCCTGAAGTATTACGATCCCCATCAGGA
>CAZJZR010000752.1:0-2500 GCA_964550475.1 uncultured bacterium | reverse complement strand
CGCTTCGGCGTAGGCTTGGGGAATGGCGAGCAGGATTTTGCCGACAGCGGGGAGGATGTCTCGCAGGCGATCGGTGGGTTTGGATTTGTGGGGCAGCAGCAGGGCGATCGCCACACCAATGATGATGTTGGCCAAGCTGAAGTTGGCGGTGAGCAAGAACCAAATCCCCAAGCGCAGAATTAAGTTGCCAATCATGCCACCACCATCCAGAACAATAGGATTAGAGTCAAACTCATGCCGCCGATCAAATGTTCAAACTTTTCCACCGCACGGGGCAATTTGATCGCAATCCGGCGGAAGATCAGCCAGTAGGCGACCCAGCCCAAGGCAATGGTGGCTAAGGGTTTGATTGTGTTTTCTAACGTATAGGCTTGGTAATAGACCACATTGGCGGCGAACAAGCCCCCCAACAGCAACCCCATGGGTAACCAAAAGGTGAGGGATTGGGGCGCAGGGGCTGATTCCGGTTCATTAGTGTGGGGCAGAAAAATTAATTTGGCGAAGGAAATGGCGGTGCCCAAGGCGGCGATGTTCATGCCGATCACTTGCCATTCGGCCAAGTTCTTCATGGTCAATACTTTCGCGCCAAAGCCGGACAGCAAGGGGAAGCCAGAAATGGAAAAACTGGCAATCACTAGGGCAATCCACAGCGATCGCGGAATTGGTTGATGTTGGAGTTCCTTTAAGTTGCGGCTGGGTAATTTGCCGACGATCAGGAACAAGGCTCCTTTGACCAAGCCATGGGTGAGGGCGTAGAACCCACCCACTTCTGGAGCGGCCATAATGAAGCCCAACTGGGAGACGGTATGGAAGGCCAACATCCGCTTGGCATCTTTCTCAAATACGGCATACCCCACCCCCAGCAGAGCCGTACCCACGCCAAAAATCCGCACCAGTGGGTCAATTGAATCCAGCAGCAAGGCACAGCGCACCAGCGGCAACACCCCTGCCTTCACCACCACCCCGGACATCATGGCGGATACGGGCGAGTCGGATTCGGAGTGGGTCAGGGGTAACCAAAGACCGGAGACAAAGATGCCGCCTTTGATTAACAACCCCAGGAAAATCAGGGCGATCGCCTCTGGGGGAGCCACACCCAACCCCGCAAAGTCGAAGGAATGGTGGGCTTTGTAGACCAGCACCGCCCCCACGAGGTAAAACAACATGGCGACGTTACTGACGAATAGGTAGCGCAGACCGACCCAAATGGTGCGATCGGTGCGGGGATAGACAATCAGCAAAAAGGTGGCGATGCTCAAGACTTCCAACGCCACATATAGGCTGATGAAGTCAGAGCAGGCAAAGGCCGCATTCACACTGCCATGCAAAATCAAAACTTGCCCATAAAAAAATGGGGTTCGTTCCGTATTCCAGCAGTAAATCAGCACCGCTGCCGTCACGAGGGCATTGGTGAGGATAAAAAACGCCGTCAGTGGATCGAGGATCAAACTGACCCCAAAGTTATCCAACAACCGCAGTGCGACTGGCGTTTGCGTCACAAATAACTGAATGGCATAGGCACCCGATACCAACGCCCCAGTCAGGGCAATTTGGCGGCAGAACTGGGGAATCAGATAAATCGTAAACCCCACCAAGAAGGGAACTGTAATCCAAATTAGGGTTAGCAGAGTCATGGGGTATTGCTGGTTTCAATCTCGTCAGTTTCCAAGGTGGGATGGTTGCGCGCGAGTTTCATCACTCCCACTAACATGAGAGCTTGAATCGACACCCCAATCACAATCGCCGTCAAAATGACCGCTTGCGGCACCGGATCGGCATAGGTGCCAATCTGGGTTCTTCCGGCTCCCGCCCCAAAAATTGGGGTCAGCAACCCATCCCGCGCCGCCACAGCAACGTAGTAGGCAATTACGCCCGTACTCATCACGTCCATGGCGATGATTTTCATCACCAGATTTTTCTTCAGGAAGATGCCCACAAAGCCACACAAAATGGTGGCGAAGACAAATGCTTCCAGTACAAGCCGATAGTCCATAACCAATCACGACATCCCATTCAACACCGAGCTAATTCAACTCCCTGCGTTCAGGCATCGTACCTTTGCCCCTCCTCCCATCCCCCAAGGACTTGCGGAACCACCTGTGAAACCAGCCTCTGAGGTTTGCAGTGATAAGAGAAACTTGTGAAAATCTTAAGCTGGATAGGGGATCGGTACTTCATCCATGAAGCATAGAGATATTTAGGTTGGAGATTAGACCTATCTATGATCTGGCGATGATCCGAGGCTAAATTGAGGGGATCGCCCGATCCATTGTCAGAGAATTGTGCGTCGGGTGTGCTTGAGCCAGCCAACAGGGACACGGCAATGTCCATTAGTGTCAAATTAACGGTTTAGGCCAGATGTTCAGGATTGAATCGGTGTAGCGATAATCCCGTAGGGGCGAAGCATTCCGGTAGTTAATCTATGAACTTGACCAAAAATCATGGCCGGAATGCTTCGCCCCTACACCTTGCGGGATCATCATAGGTCTTGTCCTAGATC
>CAZJZR010000751.1:0-2500 GCA_964550475.1 uncultured bacterium | reverse complement strand
TCGCCCTTGGTGATTGCTAACTTTCAACGGGAACGGTTCTATCGGCAAGAGGCGAATCGCTATCGCCGGATTGCCGATCGCTCCGATCAGGTGTACGTGCTGGCGGCTCCGGAAACGGATTTTGTCAATGCCTCTGAGGTGTATGAAACCATTGCCTTTGAGCCAACCGATTCCCTCAGTCAGGAATGGCATTTGGTGGTGATTGCTGAGCGGTACGCCTCTTGCCTGATCTGCCGAGAGCGGGAAAGCCATCTACAAAACCCGCGATCGGCGGATGTGCAAGGGATGGATCAAGCGCGGGTGTTTGAAGGGATTTGGACGTTTGATCGGCAGTTGAACTATCGGGCTGCGGACATTTTATTAGACCGGATTTTACTCTACCGTCCAGAATTGGCAGGTAAAATTGCCACCGCGAAGGCGAAGTATTTGGTTGAGACTGGCTCCCGGTTTAGTGATGTGGATCCGGGGCCGTTTGTCGATCGCCTCGTCACCTATTTGCAAGCCGGACAGTACAAGTTATTAAAAACCTATCGTTCGATTACGGCGCAGGAACGCAAGGAACGGTTGGTCAACTCGATTACCGCTGCAATCCGCCAATCCCTTAACCTGGACGAGATTTTTCGGGTGGCAGTGCAGGAATTGGGGCAGGCGATGGCGGCCTGTCGCTGCTTACTTTATCGCTGCAAGACCAGCGAAGCCACCGCCACGATTCAATACGAGTTTTTGGCTCCAGATACCGCATCCCTGGCGGGTCAGGTGTGGTCGTTGCAGGATAACCCGCTGTTTCAGGCGATCGCCCAGCAGGGAGAACGGATCTGGATTGAAAATGTGCAAACTGATCCGCTAATTCGCCGCGATCGCGCCTTCCAAGCCCTGATTAAACAATGGAAAATTGTCAGTTGGCTAATGGTGCCGATCTTGCACCAAGGGCGGCTGTTGGGCATGGTGGAGTTGCACTATTGCGAAGGGTGCACCAAGACCGTGCTACCGGAAGATCTGGACTTGGTGGGGGCGATCGCCACCCAAGTCGGGGTTGCCCTGATCCAAGCCGAAGCCTACGCCCACTTGGACGAACTGAATCAACAACTGGAAGCCCTCGAACGCACCCGCAGCAACCTGATCGCCATCACGGGTCACGAACTCCGCACCCCCCTGTCCACCATCCAAGTCTGCCTCGAAAGTCTGGCCAGCGAACCGGACATGCCACTGGATCTGCGTCAGGTCATGCTCGACACCGCCCTCACCGATGCCGAACGGATGCGGCGACTCGTGCAAGATTTTCTCTTGCTGTCCCGCCTAGAAAGTGGGCGGGTTGAATGGAACCCCGAACCCATTCCCCTCACCGAGTGCGTCGATCTGGCACTCAGCCACATCCGCTCTCGCCAAAACCTAGAAGAACTGCCACACATCACCTCCAAGGTGTCCCAAGAGTTACCCCTCGTCCGCGTCGATGGGGAATGGCTAGTCGAAATGTTAGCCAAATTGTTGGATAACGCTTGCAAATTTACCGAACCCCAAGGCCAAGTTTGCATCACCGCCACCCCCCGCAATGCCCAAATGCTGGAGGTCACCATCGCCGACACCGGACGCGGCATCGATCCCAATCGCCTAGAAACCGTCTTCGATCGCTTCTACCAGGAAGAAGGGGCACTCCGCCGCACCGCTGGCGGCACAGGCTTGGGGTTAGCGATTTGCCGTCAAATTATTACTCGCCTAGGTGGGCAAATCTGGGCAGAGTCGGCTGGCCGCAACCAAGGTAGCCAATTCCACTTCACCGTCCCCATCGCGGAAATGGCGATATCGAGTAAATCGGGGAGAAAATAACCTAATAACCTGAGGTGAGTGCTTGGGACAACTTTAAGGGACAAGCGTGAAAATCAAGTACCAACGATGCGTTACGGATAAAAGTCTTTAGGCGAAGCCCATGCCGTAGGCGATACCTATCCTATGCTAAGTATTTCCTAGGCTGAATGAGGGGTAAGTACCTGGGCAGTTCAAAAAATCAACTTCCTAACCTGGATAATTCATGACATTTTACAGACAACCTGTAGTGGATCGACACAGCTAAAATGAGGCATTAGTGATCACGACGAGCATTTCCGAAGTGTGTCTTTTCAGGATCTTCTATTACACCAGTTTAGCTGTGTCGATCCAGTAGGGTGCGTTAGGCAACGCCGTAACGCACCATCACACTCGCGAGGCACAACCAAACACGGTGCGCGTTACGCTTCGCTTTTCTTGTATGCCGTAGGCTATACGGCACCCTACGATACCCAAGCTTTTCAGTGTTTTCGGTAAATTGTCGTGAATAATGCAGGCTAAGCATCTTTTACAGTCATCTCTCACCACTGACCCTAGTGGAGGTTACCCGTGGCCTACAGTGACTTTAAGTTAAATGAATTGGTCGAGAGTTTCAATTTACAAATCCAGGAACAATCAGGAGTGTTTGCAACTGTACCAGAGGTACAATGCAGCGATTACTTAACCCTAACGTTGCAAC
>CAZJZR010000750.1:0-2501 GCA_964550475.1 uncultured bacterium | reverse complement strand
TCCTTACTATATACTCATTCAACAGTTTTGTACCCACCAACCTGAATACTTACATTGATAGTTATCCTAAGAGGGTGTTTTAAAGCCCTATTTGATGTAACCCTGGCGACTGTTCGCTTTGCGTTTCCGTAGGATAGTGGCGGTTTTAACCGCCAGACACTTTCCAAACAGCCTCTAAATCAATAATTTAGAGATCAAAATTGAGAAACAATTTAGAGCCGATTGAGAGCGTATGATGCAGTAGTGCGGGAATGGTTAAATTGGATGGCAAAACTAGCAAACATAAACGCCGCTGACGCATTCAGCTCGCACAACTCTTCCAAAAAGTTGAAGAATTTTTTGGTTTCACCCGTGACTAACTCAATGCCGCCGATATCAACCAATTGGCCTAAGATAACGAACCCGGCAATCATAGCCAAGTAAAAAGAAAGGGGATGATAAACCAGAATATTTTTTAATTCTAGAAACGATTCCTGAGCAAACAATTGCTTGAATTTGGCTCCAAGAGATTGCGGTGATTTGAAACCATAATGCCTCAGTAATAAAATCACTAGACTGAAGATGGTAAGAACAACCACAACCTTAAAGGAGCCTGGCAAAGCTCTAAATTTTTGTATGCTAATCTCTACAAAGTCATGCAAGCCATCAATTTGCTTACCTGCAAAAGTTGGAGGAGTAAAGCCAAATGTGTTTTTACCATAGCTAACTTCTTCCAAGAAAAAAATGAAGGCGATCGCGGGAATCCCAATTAAGTAAGACTTCACCTGATTTTTGGGTAGCAGCAAAAGTAAAACTGCACCAATTAAAAATGCATCGAAATAATAGATGGCAGTCAAATTCTCTAAAAATTGATCTTCGCCGATGAAGATAGGTCTTAGTCGAGGTATCAATAAATATACTAAAGAAAACAAAAAAGATTGAGTTACGGCTAAAGCAGCATATATATGAATTAAGCGCATAATTGCATCCTTGATGAGTATGTGAATTAGCCTTACTCAACAACCCGGTAATTAAATTAATTATGGGAATGTAGCTGATATAGAAATCAAATAGAAATGCAGTACGTCCCTGTACCCAGAATGATGTGGAACTTGTTAGGGCAGATGCTGGATAGCCGCTTGCGCTAATGTGCGCCTCATCAACTCAGTTCGACAAACCCATACTTGACAGCCCGATGAATGGTTATCTCCAAGTTAAGTAGAGATTAAGATAGTTTAACTTAAGTTTAAGCCATTCATCCTGAAATGGAGTAGGTTTAATCATCTTTTTACACGTCACTCCCTGTCAGAGGCTGTTGAAAAAGGTCGCTAGAAGGTTGATTTTTTGTGTAATCCACGCACAAAAAATCAACCTTTAAACCACCTTCATAAGATGTAACCGTTCATTCGCCCTTAGAGGGTGTTTTAAAAGCCCTATTTGATGTAGCCCTAGCGACTGTTCGCCTTGCGTTCCCGCAGGGTAGTCGCGGCTATACGGACACTAGCGTAGCCCTAGCGCAGCCATGCCGAAGGCTATTGCCCGTAGGGCTATAACCTGCCTACGCAGGTTATGGAAACCCTTGATTTTCTTCAGTCCGCTAGTCACGGTTTTAACCGCCAGGCACTTTTCAAACACCGCAAAGTGGGCGTAACCCCCAACCTTCGTTACCAGGGGGAGAATGGTTACCTTGATCTAGAATTTGAGTTTCGTTAACACTTTGCTTAACATCAATCCAGTGTTACCCGCGATCGCATACACTGGAATATTAGTAATCGTCGAGTTCAATATGTGAACAGTTTGCGGCTGGAAAAGCGTTGTTGATGCTTGGTTTATGGTATCAACCTCTGCTTCCCTGCCGATTACGCTAATAGGCATTGCTGAATCACGCTATGAATTACAAGTTGGTTGGGTTGGAACTCACTTCCAGCCTACGGTGCTGCGTCGCCATGCCAACTAAACCGATTGCTGTCATTCATTTACAGCCGGATTGAAAACACACCATGTCGATCGCAGATTGGCGAGATGAATATTGTACGGGTCACCAACTGGTTGACCAAGAACACCAAACCCTGTTTGCGCTTGTAAACTCCCTCCACAATGCCATGATGCAACAGGCTGACCATGCCACTTTGATGGCAATTCTGAATGCACTGGCCAGCCATACCAGCCAGCATTTTCAATCGGAAGAAGAGTTGATGATGCAGATTGACTATCCCGGTTATAGTCGCCACAAACAATCTCACGATCGCCTGAAGGCAAAGGTGAGTCATTTATTGCGTCAGTTTAATAACCAAGAAATCGAGATTTCCGTGGAACTGACTGCATTTCTGATGGAATGGTTGGGACACCATATCAAGGGCGAAGATCAGAAAATGATTCGTTTCTTGCAAACCCATGGACATCTTGAATCTGATCAGTCATTGCTCCATCAACCCTGCATGGTTGTAAGTTAAGGGCTTCTAAAAATAGGTGTTGCTGAATAGCAGGATGAATTGAAACTTCGTTTCAATTCATCCAACTCT
>CAZJZR010000749.1:0-2513 GCA_964550475.1 uncultured bacterium | reverse complement strand
GAGTTGCAGAATTTTTTTGGCGATGATTGTGTGCAGATTGCCCAGGCCAATGTGGTCAAGCAGGGCGGCTTAATCGACCCAGAGGCCGCAGTGGTGTATTCGATTGTCTTGGGCGATCGCACCGAGTTGCTGTTGCGGTTACCCGACGGCACGTTGGAAAATTATCCGATTCGGCTGACGGAAGCGGCACTGACAAAGGAGATCGATACCCTCCGCACCCTGCTGGAAAAACGGGCAACCGATGAATATTTGCCCCAAAGTCAGGCGGTTTACCAATGGCTGATCCGTCCGTTGGCACCCGCCCTCGCTGCCGCCAAGCCAAAGACGTTGGTGTTTATCCACGACGGCGTGCTGCGACAAATTCCCATGGCGGCGTTGCACGATGGTCAGCAGTTTTTGGTGGAACAGTACGCGATCGCCACCACCCCCAGCCTCAACCTCACCACCCGCCAACCCCGTTCCCCCCAGCGTCCCAAAGCCCTGATCGTCGGCCTCACCGTCGAGCAACCCCCCTTTGCCGCCTTACCCAACGTCTCCGCCGAAGTCAACGAAATCCAAAAAATCCTGGGCGGTTCCGAGTTGGTCGATACCGCCTTCACCCCCACCGCCATGGCACAACGACTGCGCCACAGCAATTACGGCATCATCCACATGGCCACCCACGGCAAATTTGGCCCCGATGCCTTCAACACCTTCCTGCTAGCCTACCAGTCGCGGATTACCATCACCGAACTGGACTCGATTCTGCGGCTCCGTCCCACCGCCCAACTGATTGAACTGCTGACCCTGAGTGCCTGCCAAACCGCCGCTGGCGACAACCGCGCCACCCTTGGCATTGCCGGAGTGGCGGTACGGGCGGGAGTTAAAAGTGCCCTCGCCACCCTCTGGTTCATCAATGACCAATCCACCGTGCCGCTGATTAAAGAGTTCTACACCCAACTCAATAACACCCAGACCACCAAAGCCGAAGCCCTGCGCCAAGCCCAGTTAAAGCTGATCCAAGACCGAGACTACAATCACCCAGCCGTGTGGGCACCGTTTATTTTGATCGGCAATTGGTTGTAGCCACTGGCAGTTGAGTGGACGTACTCCACTGGACGTACTTCAATCATCTTGCTGGCCAGAGAGGAGCTGACTGGAATCACTGGCTGGAATCAACTGTGCGGCAACTATGCGGCATCGGCATCAACCGGGTTCTATTACCCAGCCCCTAAGGGATCTGCAAATAAATAAAATACCCAGCGTAGGATGCGTATAGCCTCTGGCAATAGCCTAAAGGCATGGGCTTCGCCTAGGGCTACGCTAAAGGCTTCAGCCGTAACGCATCATGTTTAAACTGTGGGTACTTTATTTTTACGCTCCTCCCTAACCGTTCACTCCCGCTCAGGGGCAGAACCAGTGGGCGTAGTCCACAACACTGTTTGGCTGGGGAAATGTGTTTTGGCTGGGGGGATCTGAACCGTTACACCACAACAGTTACAAATCATAACCAAACATTGCGAGCTATCAGTTGATCCCGCCCGGAGGGGAATACTACAGGTAGAGTGTTGCAGATTGGGAGCGGTGGCGATCAGTGAAGGGACAAAACGGTCATCCCGCCTTCCGTTGGCAATACCCCTAGAAACAGCAGACACACAATTCTGGCAGGCTCTTCACCGTATGGCTACTTCCCTCTTTGCAGATGCCAGTCAACGACTGGAAAAAGCCTTGAAATATGTCTCCCTCTCTGAAGATGTGACCGAACGGCTGAAATATCCCAAAGCGAGTTTGCAGGTCTCGATTCCCGTGCGGATGGACAATGGTTCTTTGCGTATTTTCCAAGGGTATCGGGTGCGCTACGATGACACACGCGGCCCCACTAAAGGAGGGATTCGCTTTCATCCCAATGTGACGTTGGATGAGGTGCAATCCCTGGCGTTCTGGATGACGTTTAAGTGTGCAGTGCTGAATTTACCCTTTGGCGGTGCCAAGGGGGGGGTGACGGTTAACCCCAAAGAATTGTCGCGGTTGGAGTTGGAGCGGTTGAGTCGGGGCTATATTGACGCGATCGCCGACTTCATTGGTCCTGATATCGACATTCCCGCCCCTGATGTCTATACGAATCCAATGATCATGGGCTGGATGATGGATCAGTACAGCATCATTCGGCGGCAAATTTCCCCAGCGGTGATTACGGGCAAACCCGTGGGCATGGGCGGCAGTTTAGGCCGGGAAACCGCCACTGCCATGGGAGCCTTTTTCACCATTGAGTCGATGTTGCCCCGATTTGAGCGATCGCCCCAAGACACCACCATCGCCATCCAGGGTTTCGGCAATGCCGGAGGGTTGTTGGCAGATTTGCTAGCCAGAGCCGGATACCGGATTGTTGCGGTCAGCGATTCCCAAGGCGGCATCTATGCCCAAAAAGGCTTAGACATTCCCAGCATCCGCCAATACAAGGAATCTAGCCGCAGCATCAAAGCGGTTTATTGTGAAGGCAGCGTGTGCAGCATCGTTGAGCATGAGGTGATCAC
>CAZJZR010000748.1:0-2516 GCA_964550475.1 uncultured bacterium | reverse complement strand
ATTACCCATTCCCTATTACCCATTCCCAACTCTATGTTTGATTGCATTGTTGTCGGTGCAGGCGCAGCCGGAAGTACAGCCGCGTATCACTTGGCAAAACGGGGACATCGCATTCTGTTATTAGAAAAAGCCGCCTTACCCCGCTACAAAGCCTGTGGCGGTGGGGTATCACCCGCGATCGCCCAATGGTTTGACTTCGACCTCACACCCGCGATCGCCCTCAAAGTCAAAACCATCCGCTACACCTGGAAACTGGGCGATCCCGTCGAAGCAAAATTACCGATTGAAATGTGGATGGTACGGCGGGATGTGTTTGACCAGTTTTTAGTCCAACAGGGGCAACAGCAGGGGGTGGAGGTCAAGGACAACACGCCTGTCACCGGGATCACGTTTCAAACCGACCACTGGCAAGTCACCACCCCCGCTGGCAGCTTCGCAGCCCGATATTTAATCGCTGCCGATGGAGCCAATGGCTCCATGGCCAAATGGCTAGGGTTTAAGGAGCGGCAATTGCGTCCCAGTCTGGTGCTGGAGGTGTCCGGCTTAGCCCAACCAGCCGCCCAAGTCGCATTTGAATTTGGCATGGTCAAAAATGGCTATATTTGGAACTTCCCCAAGCCCGACGGCTACACCATCTCCGTCAGCAACTTTCGCAATAATGATGCCAAGTCGCTGAAGCAGAGTCTGATCGACTATGCCAACCAGCAAGGGATTGATTTGAGCCAGAGCCAACAGCATGAACATTGGCTAGGGTTGTGGGACGGTAACCAACCGTTGCATACCCAAAATGCCCTACTGGCGGGTGAAGCTGCCTGCATCGTTGATCCCCTGACGGCGGAAGGCATTCGCCCCTCAATTTGGACGGGGGTAAAGGCGGCGGAGGCGGTGAGCCAAGCCTTAGCTGGAGATAGTGGGGCATTGGCGAACTACACTCAAACTGTGCATCACGAGTGGGGGACAGACATGGTGTGGGCACAACGGCTAGCTGGATTGTTCTATCGTGTGCCGGGGATCGCCTATAAGGTGGGCGTGAAGCGTCCCCGTGCCAGTCAACTGATGGCTAAAATTCTCTGTGGAGAGTTACGCTATGGAGATATCGCTAATGAAGCAATTAAGCGGTTGAGTAGCAGTCTGATCCCTGGGATGGGGGGATGAAGCGTTTATGGCCTTTCTGGACTGGTTGGCAACGGTGAAAAAATCCACCAGCGATGGGGTGTTTATCCCGCCGGAGTTGCGATCGCGCCTCAGTCAAGACCCCTACTATCGGCTGCGATCGCTGTCGGAAGTGCAAGCCGCCGCCAGTTTAGGGATCCGAATTGACGTTAACCAAGCCAGTGTTGATGATTGGTTACGCTTGCCCGGATTGTCGATTCACCAAGCGCGGTTGTTGGTGGAACTGCGGCAGGGTGGCGTGGAATTTCATGCCGTGGATGACATTGCAGCGGCCTTGGGGATGCCCGTGGCCATGCTGCAACCGCTAGAGCCGATTTTGCAGTTTTGCTATTACGGCGAAACCGCAGAACTGTCACCGTTTCAGGTGGACGTGAACACGGCTACGGTAGAGGAGTTAACCCAAATTCCTGAGTTGGAACTGTTTTTGGCACGGGCGATCGTTCAAAATCGCCAGTATGACGGTCGCTATCGCAATTTAGCGGAGTTACAAAAGCGGCTGTACCTGCCGGGGGATGTGGTGGCGAAGTTGATGCACTATTTGCGGTTTTAGGCTGGCACTGCATGGCCACAGGACAGATCTGGTCTCCGTTTCATGCTCGCTTACATCAACTATTACGCCAGCGGCACCTGTTGCCCGTGGGACAGCGGCTACTGGTGGCTGTTTCGGGGGGGCAAGATTCCCTCTGTTTAATGCAAGTGTTGTTGGATCTCCAGCCCAAATGGGGATGGGAGTTGGCGATCGCCCACTGTAACCACGGCTGGCGCACGGATGCCGATGCCAATGCCGCCCATGTTGCCCAATTGGCGCAGGATTGGGGCGTGCCTTATTTTAGCCAACGGGCGACGAACCTCCCCCCGACTGAGGCGGCGGCTCGCCAATGGCGGTACAGGGTGTTCGCAGAACTGATCCATCAGCACCACTATGCCTGTGTGGTGACCGGACATACCGCCAGCGATCGCGCCGAAACCTTACTCTATAATCTCGTCCGGGGATCGGGCAGCGATGGCCTCCAGGCACTCACCTGGACGCGCACATTCGTGCTGGATACCGGGCAAACTCTACGGGTGGTACGTCCCCTATTAGCGGTCAGTCGGGCTGAGACAGGCGCATTCTGTCGCGATCGCTACCTCCCCGTTTGGACAGACAGCACCAACGACTCTCGCCAGTATGCCCGCAACCGCATCCGGCACGATGTCCTGCCCTACCTGACCAGCCAACTCAACCCCCAAGCCGAAGCCCACCTAGCGCAAACCGCTGAATTGCTCCAGGCAGAGGTGGACTACCTCGAAATGGTCACCCAGGAGTACTGGGATCAACTGCTGCAAAAGGCTCCAGGATTTCA
>CAZJZR010000747.1:0-2517 GCA_964550475.1 uncultured bacterium | reverse complement strand
GGACGTATTTGAAAAAATATGGTCTGATCGAAAACTCTAGCCGTGGGGTGTGGTCTTTAGCGTCTACATTAAGAGGCAACCCGTGATGGGGCACCCCCAATTGATTTGATTGATGGCGAACAACTGGTTCAACGCCTGAAGGAACTGGGATTGGGTGTCAAAATCACCATGATTGAGTCGGTAGAAATCGATGTGGATTGGTTTACTAAGATTTGACCAAATCGCTGAATCCTCAGAGGTGTTTGGAATATAGTTAGTGGCTACGTAGGAGCGAGTATGGACTTTTTGCAGTAATTCAGCTAGTCCGCGCTTTTTTTCGTCCACCCGATCTCGTACTTCCCAAGGACAGGGTTGGGGAAAGGCAAGTAAGATAGTAGTTAAGAGAGTAGTAACGCTATGGCATTGGGCAACCAGCCCGGAACTGCCACTGATGGTTTGCCAAGTGTCTTGCTGAAAGCTGGTTTTGTCGGGTCTACTCCCATTTATCGGTGGGACTTTTGGTAATATCTTGTGCTACCCTGCTGTGCCTGATCGACCTGAAAATTGCCGTAAGCGATCTGCGTATGTTGAGTCGAATCAAAAACCGTAAACTGGCTGCTATCCTAGCCTTTGTCAGCATTGTTTCCCCGGTTTCTGGGTTACACAAATTCTACTTGGGGCAACCCTTGTGGGGCATTGTTTATCTATTGCTATCGTGGACTCCGATTCCCCGCGTTGCCAGTGCGATTGAGGGCGCGTGGTACTTAGCACAAGACCAAACTGACTTCGACCAAAACTTTAACCTCAACGGCACAGAGGAACTGTTGATCCCGCGTCCAGTTGCGCCGCCAGCTCCCGCTGCCACAGCTCCGCAAGATGTGAGCGCGATCGCCGAAGCAGTGCGCCAACTCGATCAACTGCGCCAAGATGGCCTGATTTCTGAATACGAATTCGAGCAAAAACGTCGCCAATTGCTGGATCGAATTGGCTAGGTCAGATCCAATTGGCGAGACATGACATTGCCGAGGAATTACCAGGGCGGTGTATAACTGACCCCGAAGTAAAACCCGTTATCTTGGACATTGCGGGTGCGATCGCCCAGCTCAATTAACGGCGGAGCGTAGTCAATCCGAATATTGAAACCGGGGAGTGGTTGCCAAATTAAGCCCAGCCCAAAGGCCGCAATCAGCGTCTGATCCGCCAACAGATTGGGATTATTGCCCGTATTCCACACCGTCCCCAAATCGAAGAAGGGAGCGATTTGTACCAGAGGTAACCCCGCTTCATCTCGGTACAACGTTGTGCGATTTTCAATCGACAGCCGGAAGCCATTATCGCCAGAGCGGATATTTTGCCGATAGCCACGCACCGACTGTCCACCCCCAATCACAAACTGTTGGGCAGGCAATAGGGGATCTGCCGACAGTTGTAAATCCGCTTGAATAATCAACAAATTATTGGGGTTCAGCACCTGCACCCGTTGCCCCTGCGCTAAGAAGCTGAGGAAATAGCCATCGGGCACTGGATCGGCATTCGTTGTTACCCCAAACAGTCCCGTGCCAATGCTCAACTGCGATCGAATTGCCCATGCCCCTAAACTATCTCGCCGCACATAATCCTGCCCCAGTTTAATCACACTGGTGCGGCTAGACCCATCGACAGGGTTAGGGCCGAGGCCAAAGGCAAAGGGAATATCGTTGATGAACGTTTGGCCTTCCTGACGGGCAAAGCCAATTGATACGGCCAATTCTTCCTTGGGCGATCGAATCAGCGGTTGCCGGAAACTGACCTCATACAGATCGGTTTTACCCGTGATGGTGAAAATGTTGGAAATGGGCGGTTGGCTGACCCAGTTTCGGTTGGGCGCAAACCGGACTTGCACCGTGCCATTCATCGCATTGACTGGCAGGCGATAGGTTAAATCGTAGGAACTGGAACCACCTGTAAAGGTTTGATAGGTGGAAAACCCGACCTGATCGCCACGTCCCGTCAGGTTACGGAATGTGAAAGCCGTGCCAAAGCGTTCTGAACCGACACTGGGGGGCGAATAATTATCCACGGTGAAATTCAGATCGTGGATTTTGGCCTCCTGCACCCGGACAACCAGAATACTTTTACCCAGTTCAGAACCGGGACGCAGACTGGCTTCCACATTTTTGAACAGCGGATCAGCTTTCAGCAAGCGCAGTTGATCTTCTAAGCTGGCCGTGCTGATGGGTGGTTTTGCGCCCAGTTTGATCCGACTGCGGACATACTCTGGGTTGAGGCGTTGGGTGCCTTCCACCTCAATTTTTTCTAAGCTGCCTTCGATCACTTGGATGACGACGACACCCTGCTGAATCACCTGATCGACCAGCACAGCTCTGGAGGTGATGTAGCCGCCATTCAGGTAGAGCTGCGTAATTTGATCCGCCGCATTCCGCAAGTCTTCGAGGGAAACGGAGCGACCTTCTAGGGGTTTGAGGATGGGTTCAAATTGGGCCGGTTTGAAAACGCTACTGCCCTTGACTTCAATTTTGCTGACCGGGAAGGGGGGAC
>CAZJZR010000746.1:0-2521 GCA_964550475.1 uncultured bacterium | reverse complement strand
GTCATGACCTTGCGATTGCAAAAGGAACGGATGACCGGGCACTTGCTCCCCAGTCTGCGGGAATATCATCAGCAGTTTGGCATTACCCGCGATCGCCTACGCCTCTGCAAACCCGATGTCAAAGTCCTGCATCCCGGCCCCGTCAACCGAGGCGTGGAAATCAGTTCTGATTTGATGGATGATCCCGCTTTTAGCTTAATTTCCCAACAGGTGACCAGCGGTGTAGCGGTACGGATGGCCTTGCTGTACCTGATGGGCAGTCGGTTAATGGGCACTTAGCCTCGTTGATTCACGGCATCCTACACGCAAAACCGTAGCGATGATCCTCAAGGGCATTCGCTTTGTCTCATTCGCGGGTCATTGCTTACGCTAGGATGGTGCATAACCCTACGTACCCGGATGCAGTAACCGAAACACTGATCCGGATCGATGTTTGGATCAGCCGTGTTGGGGGTGAGTGGTGTTGCGATCGCCCCGACAACCCCGCACCCATTCGCATCGTTCCCGAATTACTGCCTCACCATTGCCTATTTAGCACCCTACTTAGCACCAGGAGCACTAGGATTTGTCAGCCGTGACCACCCCATCCATTTCCGTGATTGTGCCCACCTATGGACGTGATGAACCGCTGCGGGATACGTTGGTAGACCTATTGACCCAGGATCATCCGGATTATGAAATCCTAGTCATCGATCAACGCCCCAACCATTCACCCGCCATCCAGCAATACCTCGATCAACTGGCGGCGGATGGCAAAATCCAGCTTTACCTATTGGAGTGGGCGAGTTTGCCGGGGGCACGTAATTTTGCCCTGCGCCGCGCCCAGAAGGACATTGTTTTGTTTATTGACGATGATGTGCGGCTGGAACCCAGTTTCCTGACTGCCCATGCCCGCAACTATGAACGGTCTGATATCGGTGCAGTGGCGGGACGAGTATTTGACCGGATGAAACTGGCGGATGCCAAGAATCAGCGGCAAACGGATGAAGAATTGGTGATTGACCAGTTACCGCCCGAAGCCCTTGATCCCGGCATTGCTTGGTATCACAACGACCTTGTGCATACCGTCAAACCCCAGCCGGTGTTAACGGCACGGGGCTGCAATATGTCTTTCCGTCGCGATCTGTTAGTCAGCTATGACCTGTGGTTTGATGAACGGTTTCAGGGTAGTGCGGTGCGGGAAGAGTCGGATTTTTGTCTGCGGTTTCGCCGGACTGGGCTGACCATTTGGTACGATCCCGCCGCCCATCTGGTGCATTTGGGAGAAGAAACGGGTGGCTGTCACGACATTAGCACGCGATCGCTGCAATACCAGTTCACCTTCTACCACAACCATTTCTTCATGGGGCTGAAAAACCTCACCCTGGGGCAAAATATTCGCTTCTTCGCCAAACTATTCGACTGCCATGTCCTTGGCCATCCCCCGTGCTACAAAAGTCCGTCATTCACCAAAACGGTGACGCGGGGAGTGTTCTACACCTTGGGGTTCTGCAAAGCGATCGGCAGTCAGGTCAGCAGTTTGTGGGATGACGGGCAAATTTACAGCCGCCAAGACCAGCAAGCCAAAACATAATTCTGCGTCACACGATTGAGAGCATCCCTATTGGAATGATCCCTTTGAGCATTGGTGGCAAATTCAGCGGATGTAACCGTTCACTCCCCGTCAGGCTACCGTGTATACATAAGTGATCGAATCTAGTCAGAGCCAATGGCGAGCCGCCCCCTAGCCCCCAATTCTGGGGGAACAGAAATTCAAAGTCCCCCAGAATTGGGGGATTTAGGGGGCTAAACAGCCCTCCGCCGTCCAATCGTCGATACACCGATGTTGTTGACGCTGAAAGTGGATGAAGTGAAACCACCTCAAATTCAATCGACGAAACTATAAACGTTTTCGGGGAATGGAGCTAAGCGGATTCGAACCGCTGGCCTCCTCAATGCCATTGAGGCGCGCTACCAACTGCGCTATAGCCCCGTGTCGCTTGCGTATTCTATGATTACTTAGTTGGTGGCGATTCGTCAAGTGTTAACCGCTAATTATGAGCAACTAATTTTGGTTGATTTTCGCAATGGCCGCTCAACCGAGACACCCATCTGAGTCAGTAAAATTTGGCAGGAATTGGGAGGACAATCAACCTAACATCGTGGGATGGGTTAAAAATGGGCGATCGCCAGATCATTCTGTGTCCTGATAACATTCTGTGTCCTGATAACAGTTGCTGACCCCAGCTCCGAATTAGCAGCAATTTGAAGCAATTTGAAAAGGGGGCTAGAAGGTTGATTTTGCCTACACCTCGTGCCTCAAAAGTCAACTTTTAAATCTAAAGTAGTCTCCTAGATTCAGTAGATCGAAAAGGTTATTGTGGGGGCGGCAAAGCCGCCCCCACAATAACCCTTAAACGAACCAGAGATGTCTATGTTTTCGATCTACTGAGATTAGGTGTATCTTGGGAATGGCAGCATGGTTCAGCGGGCGTATCCAACAGTTGGGGGATACATCCGGGCGAATAGAATAAGCCCTTTG
>CAZJZR010000745.1:0-2537 GCA_964550475.1 uncultured bacterium | reverse complement strand
AGAGCAGATCTTCGTTGAGACGATCTTCACTCAGATCAAGGGAGATGGTCATAGTGGCCGCCTGCGGAAACAGAGAGGACTGGTGTACCTATCCTTTGCATTTTATCACCGGGATTTGGGGTAGGTTGGGTGGGGCGCGATCGCGAATCGCTTGGCTTTCCCATTACCGATTACCAATTCCCTATTACCGATTCCGGTTAACCATTGCTTCCACCGTTGCGATCGGTAGTCCCAGCGAAACTGCCACTTGTTCCACACTCAACCCCAAGCCCAGCAAACGGGGCACGGCTTCTAGTAAGGTCTGTTCTGCCTGTTCAGCGCGGCTTCGTTCTTCCTCCGCTCGTTGTCGTTCTGCCTCTGCCCGCAGTCGTTCTTGGTCGGCGCGGCTCCGTTCTTGTTCAACTCGTTGGCTCAACTCCACCGAACTCAAGAATCGCTGCCCATCGGGGCGGTAGACGGTCAACTCGGTGCGGGGTTGCCACTCAAACCGAATCCCTAAGCGGGGGCTGACCCAGCCTGCCATCTGGGGAATTTCGATTAACTCAGATCCCTGCCGTTGCCAGCCCTCTAAGGTGAATTCGTCGGGGTCGTAAATGTAATATTCTTCCACCCCGTAATGCTCGTAAAAGTCAAACTTGAACATCATCGCCTCAATTCCCTCGCGGGTTTTGTTGCTGGCGGAGAGGATCTCAAACACGACCTGTGGGGCGAGGTTGGCTTCATTCCATTGCTTATACGACCGCCGCATTCCCTTGGGTCTGCCAAACACGACCATCACATCCGGGGCTTGCTGCGGGGGTGGGGAAGTCTGCACCCGCTCTGGATACCACAGCAGGTCAGCAGCGATGAACACATCCGGCTGATCGACAAACAGGATTTCTAGGTTTTCCTTCAGGATGACGATCCAACGGTACTGTTCGGTACTTTCTGCCATTGGTTTGCCGTCGCTTTGCGGATAGAGCAGATCTTCGTTGAGACGATCTTCACTCAGATCAAGGGAGATGGTCATAGTAGCCGCCTGTTGAAACAGAGAGGACTGGTGTACCTATCCCTTGCATTTTATCACCAGGATTTGGGGTAGGTTGGGCGGGGCGTTATAGGCGAATCATGGCTTGCAAACTGGTTTGCAGATCTTGGGTGAGGTCGGTGACAGCTTGGCGGGCGGCGCGGCGATTGGTTTGGTAGGCAGGCCAGCGGGCGGTGACGGAGAGCGGTTCGCCGATCTGCATCTGCACCTGTTGTTTACCGAGGACGGGGCGACGGTAGGGGCTTTCGCCTTTAATCCGTGTCAGGGCATCCCACACTAAGATGGCGGTTTCGGCAAAGCGTTCCGGTGAGGGCTTTTCTTGGACGTAGGCTCCGGTGACGGCGACAAAACTTTCCACTAGCCGCATGTGCCACATCCGCAGGTTGGCTTCTTCGGCGACCCGATCGGCCAGTCCCCGCTCTACGGGGGAGAGGGCGGCGCGATCGCGGATATCCTCCCGAAAGATGTAGTCCCAACCGGCTTGTTCCAGCCGCCGACAGCGTTCAATCACGGTGCCTTTGGGGGTGATGCCAAAGTATTGTTCGGCCACTTGGAGGGCGGCGTTGAGTAAGGCTTGCAGGCGATCGCCCAACCGCTGATTCGGACTTTGCTGATCCCCGGCCTCTGCTGGCGTGGGCAAGCTGATGTGGTAGAAGCGACTGTAAAACTCCTCTAAGCGAGTCAGGAGATGCTCCCCTAAGCGAAATAGGCGTTGGTAGCGGTCGAGTGGCTGGCTGGGATCAACGGTTAACCCACAGTCGGCTTCCAGTTGGCTGAGCAACTTTTCCACCGCAGTCCAGGGGGAATCGACGTAATGGTATTGAATGCCAATTGGCACAATCAGCACCTCTTCCGTCCGTCCAGCTTTGAGCAAATCCTCTTGGCACCAAAAGCCCAGTTGGGCAATGCCCGGTTCCAACGGACTGATGATTTCGTTGTGACCGTTGGTGGCTCCTTCCGGCGCGGCCATCAGAGGGAAGGCTCCATTGGCTAAGATGTCCCGTGCGGCCTTCAGTCCTGTCCAATCGACTTTGCCGCGCATGATCGGGATGCCACCCAAGCGGGAATAGAGCCAGCTAATCCAATCACCCGCCCAGAGGGGAATGCCGCGATCGTAAATGAAGTGGGAGTGGATGGGGGATTGCAGGGAAATGCCCTGTTGACGGGCGGCACGGGGTACCAGTTGCTTGAGCAAATAACCCATGGCAAAGGGGTCGAGGGTGCTGGGATGGCGGAAGGCCAGCAGTAACCGCACTTCACCCGCTTGGAAACGGCGATACAATTCGGCCAGTCGCTCTACTCCGGCGCACTCCACACTTTCTAAGGGCGTGTTCCAGCGAATCCAGTGGGGCAGTAGCCAATCTACACCCCGAACGACGAGGGGATTAAAGGCGGGGGGAATGAATTCGAGGGCGGGTTGGGCTTGGGTGAGGGATTCTGGCACGGGGGCATCTCCGGAATGGCCGTAGGGGAATGACTACATCGGCAATCTGATGTTGTGCGTACAGTG
>CAZJZR010000744.1:0-2554 GCA_964550475.1 uncultured bacterium | reverse complement strand
CTAAAACTCCCCCGTCCTCTTCTGCACCCTTAAGTGTCCATAATCCGGTGGGGGCCACACGCTGAGAACGCTGGCTAGGCAACGTATCGCCTTTACGGTAGCTTTTTGTCGGTGGGCAGCCCAGTAAGGTGGAGACCGCATCGGGATCTAAATCATCGCCACTAAAGCGTAATGATACTTTCACCCGATCAATAGCACCTCCGAGACGCACAACCTCGCCTGATGGTTCTGTCGGCATCGATGTCTCTTCCTGCGTCCACAATACTGAATGAGTGGTTTGCAGGTGTTGCTTTACCAACCCTTAGCCTGCCGGATTCAGTATAGTCACCTCTCTCTTCAGCGTCCAGAGGGTTGAATGTCTCCCGCTTGCAGTCGTGCTAGATCCTCGTGCACCATTTTCTCTAGCAGTTGGTTAAAGCTGACCTGGGGTTCCCAGTTGAGATTCCGCTTGGCTTTACTGGGATTGGCCACCAGTTGAAAATGTTCATCCGGGCGAAACAGGCTTTCTTCAATCACCACGTACTTTTGCCAGTCCAGATCCACTGCTGCAAAGGCGAGGGATACCAATTCTCGGACGCTGCGAAGTTCCCCGGTGCCGATGACATAATCCTCCGGTGTATCCGCCTGCAACATCCGCCACATCACATCCACATAGTCTCCGGCATAGCCCCAGTCGCGCTTGGCATCCAGATTGCCCATGCTGAGGCGATCGCTCAGCCCTAACTTAATCGACGCAACGGCGAGGGACACCTTCCGGGTGACGAACTGGGGCGGACGCAAGGGCGACTCATGGTTATACAAAATGCCGCTACAGGCAAATAAACCGTAGCGTTCCCGGTGGTGAGACATGCTCCAATGGGCGTGGAGTTTGGCGGCACCGTAGGGATTGCGGGGACGGAAGGGGGTGTTCTCATCCTGGGGTGCTTCGGTTACCTGACCAAACATTTCTGAACTGCTGGCTTGGTAGAAGCGGGTAGACAAGCCCAAATGCCGCACAGCCGTCAGTAAGCGCGTGGCCGTACCTGTAATTAAATCCAGCGTACCCAAAGGATCATCCCAGGAGGCCGGGACGAAACTGGGAGCGGCGAGGTTGTAGATTTCCGCTGGCCGAATCTGCGTCATCACCTCCAGCACCGCCTCCGGATCCCGCAGGTCAACGGCACAAATTTGCATCTGCTCAGCCAACGCGCCCAATTTGGCAACGCTCTGTTGGCGATCGCGGGGCAGCAACCCAACAACCTGATACCCCTTACTCAGCAACAATTGGCTGAGATAAAAGCCATCCTGCCCCGTTACGCCAGTCACCACGGCTGTTTTTGTCATGCCCTGTCCCACATCTCCCGCAAGGATTTAGTCTGAGCCATTCACACCGTAGGGGCGAACGGCAGTTCACGCTCACAGATTTGCGTCTAGGTATATTATTGACCGGCAAATCCCTCGGTACGGCAAGTTAGATAGATGCCACAAAGAGTCAGGGCAGGTTGCATTGTTGAATCAAACCCTCACCCATTACCGATCACCCATTACCCATCACCCATTCTTGGCATCGCGCTCATCTTCTCCAGATCCAGCACTTGAGCCAAGGTGGCCTCATCCATCAAGCCCTTTTCTAACACAATTTGCCGGAGCGATTTACCCGTTTGCAGCGATTCTTTGGCAACGGCGGCGGCGTTGAGGTAGCCGATGTGGGTGTTGAGGGCGGTGACCAGAGCCAGACTGCCTTCGGCGTAGTCAAGGCAGCGATCGCCCATGGCGGTAATCCCCACCAAACACTGATTGGTCAACGCGCCAATGGCATTGCCGAGGATTTCGATACTGTGGATCAGGTCGTAGGCAATCAGCGGCATCATCACATTTAACTCCAACTGTCCAGCCTGGGCAGCCAGGGCGATCGCCGCATCATAGCCCATCACCTGGAAGCACACCATGGAGGTCATTTCCGCCATCACCGGATTGTATTTCCCTGGCATGATTGAAGAACCGGGTTGCACAGGTGGCAATTGGATTTCCTTAAATCCGGTTTTGGGGCCAGAGTCCATCAACCGCAGGTCGTGGGAGATTTTGGCGCAATCTTGGGCAAGGTTCCGCAGAGCACCAGACACCGCCACAAACGGAGCCATACTTTGCATCGCTGCCATCAGGTGGGGGGCAGGACGCAAGGGTTGATCAATTAACTCGGACAGCAACTCGGCGACGCGGAAGCGGTATTGGGGATGGGTGTTGAGTCCGGTGCCTGCGGCACTGCCGCCAATGCCCAAAATCGTCAAGTCCTGCGCCGCGCCCTCAATCCGGATCATGTGGTCGGTGAGGATTTGCGCCCACGCCCGGAAACTTTCCCCCAGTCGCACCGGCACGGCATCCTGCAAATGGGTACGCCCGGATTTGATCACAGTTTGGAATTCGTCGGCTTTGGTATCCATGGCCGCGATCGCCTCCGACAAGGCCGGGTACAGGGTACGCTCCAGAGCCAACAACCCGCCAATCCGGATCGCCGTGGGGATGACATCATTGGTGGATTGGCCGTAGTTCACATGGTCATTGGGGCTGACCCGCT
>CAZJZR010000743.1:0-2554 GCA_964550475.1 uncultured bacterium | reverse complement strand
CACACCGCTGGTTAGCCTTAACTACCCCGTTGGATGGTTTGGAAGATTTCTTCCAAAATCTCATGGGCACCCTGCTGACGTAACTGCTGGGCTAGGGTTTTACCGAGGGTTTCCGCATCACTGGCTGCACCAGAGATACTATCCTTGACCAAGCGTTGACCATCCAGACTGGCAACCAGTCCGGTCAGGGTGAGGGTTTCTGCTTCGATGACGGTGTTCACTCCAATGGGCACTTGACACCCGCCTTCCAGTTCTCGCAAAAAGGCTCGCTCAGCGTGACACCGCCATGCGGTGGGCTGATGTTCTAGGGCTTTGATGATGGTGAGCACTTCGGGGTCATCGGTGCGGCATTCAATTCCTAATGCCCCTTGACCAACGGCGTGCAGTGAGACATCGGCAGGCAGAATTTGGTGGACGCGATCGCCCATCCCTAACCGATGCAACCCCGCCACTGCCAAAATCAACCCATCGTATTCACCCGCATCCAGTTTGGCCAACCGAGTATTCAGGTTGCCGCGCACATCTTTAAATGTGAGGTGAGGGTAATGGTGTCGCAGTTGGGCTAGGCGGCGCAGGGAGGACGTACCAATCACGGCTCCCTCTGGCAGGGTATCAATTTGGCGATCGCGGTACTGTTCATGCACCACCAGCGCATCGGCAGGGTTTTCGCGCTCGGTGACACAACCCAACATCAACCCTTCAGGCAGTTGGGTGGGCAAATCTTTGAGGGAATGCACGGCAAAGTCAATCTCCCGTTGCAGCATCCCCACTTCCAATTCTTTGGTGAACAGTCCCTTGTCGCCAATTTTAGCCAAGGCTACATCTAGGATTTTGTCCCCCTGAGTGCTCATGGTTTGCACTTCAAACACGCGATCCG
The DNA here is from genome assembly GCA_964550475.1 of uncultured bacterium. Lineage (GTDB taxonomy): Bacteria > Cyanobacteriota > Cyanobacteriia > CAIUCS01 > CAIUCS01 > CAIUCS01. Next base: position 1,677 of record CAZJZR010000743.1, on the reverse strand, counting down.
GGAAGTGTTTTTGCAGTTCTGCTTGCACCCAATAGGTTTGGACAAGAGCTAACTGACTTTTGCGGGAACCGATGCGAACTGTGCGAGAGGGACTGGCAACCATTGAAATCCTATTAAAATCCTGTAATGCTGACGTATTAAACCCTAAGTAAAGAACGGTAATTAACCATACCTTTCATCAGCTTACCGTAGTTTGGGATTTGGTCAGTATTCAAGCTGAATTTGGCTAGATTTGGCTAAATTTGGGGCGAATGGGCGCATCTTGCCGTTGGGGGCGTGGCGATTCAAATCGCCCAAAGGTCTATAAACTGCCGCCCCTTTCTGTCCCACAGAATAGCCTGCCTACTAGACTTTGGGCAGAGGGGCTACTGTGTATACATAAGTGATCGAATCTAGTCAGAGCCAATGCCGAGCCGCCCCCTAGCCCCCAATTCTGGGGGGACAGAAATCCAAAGTCCCCCAGAATTGGGGGATTTAGGGGGCTAAACAGCCCTCCGCGACAGTAGTTTCAACTTGTGTATACACGGTAGGGGCAGAGGGGAGTGAATGGTGATACGTCCACGTTATATATCCACGTTACATATCTACGCATCACATACCTACGCATCACATATCTACTCATCCATCTGTACAGGCGCATGGCTCCTCGTCCCGACCCACTCACCCACGTTTTCCCATGACCTATTCTCTATTCGATCGCATCCACGGTGCGTTTTGGGGGGTGATGATCGCCCATCAATTAACCCAACCGCATCGTTCCACTGCTGCTGTGTTGGAATCGCTGACTCAAGGTGTCGATTGGGTCTGTCAATTGGCGACGGGCAGACAGGCTGAAACGTTAGCCGGAGCGTTAGCGATCGCCTGTGCGGATGCGATCAAGCCAGACTGGGAATATCTACTCAGCCCGATTCTCCCCCTCTTGCTTTATGATGCGGATCATCCTGATAATTTAAATGGTCACCTGCAAGTTTTGTTCACTGATCCCGGTCTGGTGACGGACGGAGACGTGAACCACCCCGATGCATTGCCCCTGGGTGTACAACCAGTCAGCCAGATCATGGTGTCGGCGATCGCCCACGCCCTCCAGTTGTCACCACTCGACTTGTCCCTCGTCGATGTTCTCCGGTCAGTTTGGCCAGTTCCTGAATCCGCCTCGCCTCATCCGCTGACTGATCTGCACATCTGGCTAAGTTCACCGACCAGTTTGGCCACCGTGAGCCATAGCCTCAACGCCTTTGCCCACTTGTCCCCTCCCATTCCGGATCTGTTGTTAGCGTTGTATTGCAGCCTCAGCAGTGGTTCCGATCCTCGGTTAGCTCTGTTACGCGCCAGCCGCAGTACCGCCGATCCCCGGTTGACGGCATGGTTTACCGGAGTCATGATCGGAGCCAGTCAAGGCAGTACAGCCTTCCCAACCCTGTGGAGGAGCGATCGCCGCTTAGACCATGCCTTACATCAACTGGCCGCTCGCCTCTTGGCCATTCGAGCTGGGGTGTATGTTGCTCCGGGGGCGATCGCCCCTGCCTTATCTGGTCGAATACCGATGCTGGCCGCTCCTGGCATCTTTCATTCCTAAGGCCAATCCTAAGCCTAAGAACGAGGGTGAAAATAACCTGCCTGGGATACAGTATCGCGAAGTGTTAGGAACTAAGTGTTAGGGACTCAGTGTTCGGTGCT
>CAZJZR010000742.1:0-2556 GCA_964550475.1 uncultured bacterium | reverse complement strand
CGGTTTTTTGCCCCGTCCTTGGGAATTGATGAAGATCCGGTGACCGGAGCGGCTCACTGTTGTTTAACACCCCATTGGGCAAAACGCTTGGGGCGCACAGAATTGGTGGGCTATCAAGCGTCGGCGCGGGGTGGCACGGTGAAAGTGCGGGATGGCGGCGATCGCGTCTACCTGTCTGGGCAAGCGATCACCGTGTTACGGGGAACGTTACTCGCTTAGAACTGCTGCGAAACGTGGTTGAAAAAGCTGATGTTTGCTGCCCTGAAGTCAGCCAGCATCAGCGTTCCGGATGGAACCGCGAGATGGGTGCAGCCATGTCGATTCCAGATTCACCTTTTACAATGGGCGGTGGGCAGTTATTGGCTCAATCGTATGAATACTTTCCGACCCATTGGTGCATCTTATCGGGGCGATCACTGTTGTGACTTTGTAGTCTGGGCACCCCAGCGATCGCAGGTAGCCCTGCAAGTGCTCACGGAACCACCGCAACTGATTCCCATGCAACCGGATGCCTGGGGCTATTGGCAGACCCAAATTCGCGACATTGCACCCGGTACACTATACCGCTACCAATTGGATGGCGATCTGTTACGCCCTGATCCGGCCTCCCATTACCAACCCCAGGATGTGCATGGCCCCTCCCAAGTCATTGACCATGGGGCATTCTCCTGGCAGGATGCCGACTGGCAAAACATTCCCTTTGCCGACCTAATCATTTACGAATTGCATGTGGGCACCTTTACCCCAGACGGCACGTTCGCGGCGATAATGCCTCGCCTCGCTGCATTAAAAGAACTGGGGATCACCGCCATTGAACTGATGCCGATCGCCCAATTTCCCGGCGATCGCAACTGGGGCTACGATGGCGTGTATCCCTTTGGGGTGCAACGCTCCTATGGCACTCCTGATCAGCTCAAACAATTGGTGAATGCCTGCCATCAACACGGCATCGCTGTGATTTTAGACGTGGTGTATAACCACTTTGGGCCAGAGGGAAACTACACCGCCAACTTTGCCCCCTACACCACCAATCACTATCACACCCCTTGGGGCAGCGCGATTAATATGGACGCGGCCTTGAGCGATCCCGTCCGTAACTTTTTTATCCAAAACGCGCTGTATTGGTGTCGCGAGTACCACATCGACGGGTTACGGCTGGATGCCGTTCATGCCATTTACGACTTCAGTGCCAAGCCATTTCTGGTCGAGTTGGCGGCGGCGATCGACCACTTGGCCGAGCAACAGGGTCGCCCCTACTATTTAATTGCCGAAAGTGACCTGAACGACCCAAAGCTGTTGCGTCCGATGACGGAAGGCGGCTATGGGCTGACGGCACAGTGGAGCGATGACTTTCACCACGCGCTGCATACCCTCCTGACCGGGGAAACCCAAGGCTATTACCAGGACTTTGGCGACTGTGCACAGTTGGTCAAAGCCATGCGGGACAGTTTTGTTTACGCCTGGGACTATTCGGCCTGTCGCCAACGCCGCCATGGCAACTATGCGGGCGATCGCCCCCCCCAGCAATTTGTCGTGTTTAGCCAAAACCACGACCAAGTGGGCAACCGGATGTTGGGAGAACGCTTGAGTCATCTGGTTGGCTTCGCTGCCACCAAATTAGCAGCGGCCACCGTGCTACTGTCGCCCTACATTCCGCTGCTGTTTATGGGCGAAGACTATGGCGAGGACAGTCCGTTTCTGTACTTCATCAGCCACACCGATCCGGGATTGGTGGAGGCGGTGCGCCAAGGCCGCCAGCGCGAGTTTGCTGAATTTCACATCACGGGTGAACCGCTGGATGCCGATGATGTGGCGACATTTCAGCGGTGCAAGTTGAATTGGGAACAGCGCGACCACGGCCACCACGGCGTATTACGACGGTTTTATCAGCACCTAATCCACCTGCGGCGCAGCATCCCCGCCCTGAAAGCACTGACCCGTGACGGCTTAACGGTGAACCTACTCGCCGAATCAGTCATTGGTATTCATCGTGTCTGCGGCCAGAGTGCAGTGTTTTATATACTGAACTTTGCGGCTGAGCCAACCCCACTCCAACTCACCCTCCCCCCCGGCCACTGGCACAACCGCCTCGACTCCAGCGATCGCATCTGGACTGAACCCGATGCCCCCCTCCCTCCAGTTGATGCCGCCCCAACGACCATCACTGGTGATGTGTCCGTCATCCTACAACCCCACAGCATCCGGTTGTACGAACGAGCCTGAACAAGCTGGATCCCACTTCAGATGGCGTGGTAGTAGAAACCCGGTTTCTTGAAGAACCGGGTTCTGGGTAGTCCACATCCGGGATGTCTCCGTATGAACGAAGCTACTACCCGCTAATCACCGCATTTGTCAGTATTTTTAGCTCTATGCAGCCACGGTCACTTCCGACCCGATCACCTCTGGGCACACCGTGGAATGAAGCTGCTATAGCCCACATCCTAATCGCGATCGCCCCCCATCACTGATCACTCACCACTCTCACCATTCTCACCACTCATCACTCTCACCCCCCACGTCCCCGCGCTGGGTCTGCTCGCAACCCAGGCCGGGGTG
>CAZJZR010000741.1:0-2562 GCA_964550475.1 uncultured bacterium | reverse complement strand
TATAGCGGTTCTTATGTTGATCCGGCGGGGTTGATGAATTGAAACGGCTACTGGGGCAAGGATGCAGTGATGTGGGCTATAGGTATCCTTCTATCCACAAATCATCCCCAATTTGTTGCCACTGGAGGCGATCGAGGGCGATCGCTTCTGTCATTTTCAGCAAGCCCAAGTCGCCAATGGGGGTAGGAGCGAGGGTGCCACCAATCAGTTTGGGGGCAATGAATGCCCACAGCTTTTGGACTGCACCATCGGCGATCGCCCGTGCGCCCAAGGTGCCGCCACATTCCCACAACACCGTGAGAAACCCGCGCTGGTAAAGGTTTTCGGTTACCGCTGCCGGAGTCAGGTCTGGGAGGATCACCACCTCTACACCCTGATCAATGAGCTGAGTTTTGCGCTGCGGATCTGCCGCTGGGGTGGTGAAAACGACGGTTGCTGCCTCTTCGACGTGCCACAGATGCGCCTGTTCTGGTAAGTCCAACTGGCGACTCATGACGACGCGCAGGGGGGTGCGATCGCTGACCTGATGGGTGGTCAGGTGGGGATTATCGCGGCGCACCGTATTGCCACCGACAATCACGGCATCGCACACAGCCCGCAATTGATGCACCCGTTGCCGTGCCGCTGTCCCTGTGACCCAATAACTATGCCCGCTGGTACTGGCAATTTTGCCGTCTAAGGTCATGGCATATTTCAAAATGCCAAAGGGGCGGTGATGCAAGACGCGATGCACAAACGCCTCGTTCAGTCGTTGACAGTCTGCCTCTTCCACTCCCACATCCACCGTAATCCCTGCCGCTCGCAATCGGGCAATGCCACTGCCGGACACACGCGGATCCGGGTCTACCATGCCCACCACCACCCGACGGATGCCAGCGGCCATGATGGCTTCGGTGCAGGGGGGGGTGCGGCCATGATGGTTACACGGTTCCAAGTTGACGTACAACGTTGCCCCTTGGGCACGCTCTCCCGCCTGCCGCAGGGCAAACACTTCGGCGTGCGGTTGTCCGGCTGCGGGATGCCAGCCCTCCCCGACAATATCCGCTGTGACCGTCTCTGGGGTCACGCTTCCATCCACGCTGGCAGATCTGACAATTACTGAACCCACCAAGGGATTGGGAGCTGTATAACCCGCCGCTTGGCGTGCCAATGCCAAACATCGCTGCATCAAAGCGCGATCGCAATTCATTGTTGGGTGATCTACTGCGTCTGGGAGCGGGTTTTGCATGGAAACTGGGGGAATGCGAAATGGGAATTTGGGCACTGGGGAGGGGAGATTTTGTGTATGAATTTAGCGTTGTCTGGACATGAATGGTCAGATTAGTTTTGCGCGATCGCCATTCCATGGGCACAATTGATCAAGGAGATCATCAGTCTGAAGGAGGCCGGAACCATGATCGCATCAGGTCGGACGCAGCAAGATGTTGCCCACATGACAGAAGCAGATGTTGCTGCCTTGGCATCCCGCCTAGAAACAGACGATTACGACAATGCCTTTGCGGCCTTAGAAGATTGGCACAAACTGCGAGCGATCGCCTTCCAACGCCCTGATTTAATTGAACCCTACATTCATTTGTTGGATCTAGAAGCATATGATGAGGCATGAGACAGAGGTAATGGGTGATGGGTAATTGGTGATAGGTAATGGAAACATTCACCCACCTACTCCCCCACTCCCCTACTCTCCCACTCATCTACCCACCCACTCCCCATGTCCCCCCACATCCTGATTGGTCTCACGGGTGGGATTGCGGCCTACAAAGTCTGTCAGGTTGTGTCTACCCTTGCCCAAGCGGATGCACAGGTGCGGGCGGTGCTGACGATGGCGGCGCAGCAATTTATCACCCCCTTAACCCTAGCGACGTTGTGCCGTCATCCGGCCTATACGGATGGCGATTTTTGGCAGCCCGTCCACGGTCGCCCATTGCACATTGAACTGGGCGAATGGGCGGATTTGATCGTGATTGCGCCGTTGTCGGCTAATACGTTGGGGAAGTTGGCCTATGGGTTGGCGGATAACCTGTTGACCAATACGGTGCTGGCTTCCACCTGTCCCGTGTTGCTGGCTCCGGCGATGAATACGGATATGTGGGAACAACAGGCGGTGCAGCGCAATTGGCAGCAGGTGTTGAGCGATCGCCGCTACCACAGTGCCCAACCGGGAGCGGGACGGCTGGCCTGCGATCGCGTCGGCATGGGACGGATGGCGGAACCACCCGACCTGTTGGCGCAGATCGAGTCGTTGCTGTACACCCGTGGCCAGCGGGATTTGGCGGGGAAACGGGTGCTAGTGACCACGGGCAGCACGCGGGAATACCTGGATCCGGTGCGGTTTATTGGCAATCCAGCGACGGGGAAAATGGGGATCGCAGTGGCGATCGCGGCAGCCCATCGGGGCGCAACCGTCACCCTCGTTCACGGCCCCCTATTGGACAATACCCTCAGTTTGGCGGGCTTGCAGACGATTTCCGTGACCAGTGCTGAACAGATGCGCCATGCCGTCTTAGCCGAATTTGCCCAAGCCGATTGGACAATCATGACCGCAGCGGTGGCGGATGTGAA
>CAZJZR010000740.1:0-2564 GCA_964550475.1 uncultured bacterium | reverse complement strand
TCAGCGAAGGTGCGGAGGGTGCCCAACGCATTCACAGCGGCTCTAGCGTTACTCAAGGGGTTGCCAGAACCCAATTGCTTCGCCAACACGTTGCGAACGCCAGCCAATTCTAGTACCGTGCGAACGGCTCCCCCAGCAATTACCCCCGTCCCTGGAGCCGCAGGCCGAATTAACACCTTGGCACCACTGCTAGAGTTGGTGGCGGGATGGGGAATGGAGTTGGATTTGGTGAGGGGCACATCGACCAGATGCTTCTTGCCATCGACCACGCCCTTGCGAACGGCTCCGATCACATCAGCGGCCTTGCCCACGCCCACGCCCACTTGGCCGCGTTCGTTGCCCACCACGACGATCGCCCGGAAGCTGAGTTTCTTACCACCCTTAACCACTTTGGTTACCCGGCGGATTTGCACAACCCGTTCCTGCCAATCGGTTTCTTTTTCACGAGTCCGGTTGCTTTTCCGACGATTGTTCATTGATCCGCTTCCTTAAAAATCTAATCCAGCTTCACGGGCAGCATCGGCCAAGGCTTGTACACGGCCATGGTAGAGGTTGCCACCCCGGTCAAATACAACTTTTTGAATCCCTTTGGCCAGGGCACGCTCTGCCACTAGCTTACCCACTGCTGCTGATGCTTCGCAATTCGCACCAGAGGAGAGAGCCGCCTTTAAATCAGCATCAAGGGTAGAAGCAGCAGCCAAGGTGTGATGCGCGGTGTCATCAATCACTTGGGCATAGATGTGTTGGTTGGAGCGGAATACAGCCAACCGTGGCCGCTCTGGAGTTCCACTGACCGAAGAGCGTACCCGTTGGTGTCTGAGCCGAACTGAGTCCTTGCGTGTTCGTTTCATACTCTATTTCTTACCTCCCTTACCGCCAGCCTTACCAACCTTGCGACGAACGACCTCGCCTGCATAGCGAATCCCTTTACCCTTGTACACTTCGGGGGGACGGACAGCCCGGACTTTGGCAGCAGTATTACCAACAATTTCCTTATCAATGCCACTGACAATGACGTTGGTGTTGCCTTCGACGACAAACTGTATGCCCTCTGGGGGTTTAATCTCGACCTGGTGGCTATAGCCGATGTTGAGCACCAAGTTGGAGCCTTGCACCTGTGCCCGATAACCCACCCCTTGAATCTCCAATTTGCGTTGGAAACCTTGGGAAACCCCTTCGACCATGTTGGCCACTAGGGTGCGGCACAAACCGTGGCGTTGCCGCGCCGCCCTAGATTCATCTTGCCGCTTGACTACCAGCGTGCTGTCTTGTTGTTCCACAGCCACTTCTGCGGGAAGTACCCTGGACAGTTCACCTTTTGGCCCTTTTACCGCAACCTCTTGACCGGCTATGGTTACGGTCACTTTTGGGGGGATGGGAATGGGGCGTTTGCCAATTCGAGACATATCGCTCTGACCCTTTGCTTGCTATCTTCTAATTTCAAGTTGGTTGATGGGTTACTGATAACTCATGATTGGTGACTCAGAATTCAACTAAGAATTCCAATGAATCAGAGTGATCCAGAGAACCGCGTGCCGGAAACCCTGTGCCGGAAAATCTGGAGGATTCCTTCAGGTGCTACCACACATAGCAGAGAACTTCACCGCCAATCCCACGCTTACGTGCCTCGCGATCGGTCATGATGCCGCTGGAGGTGGAGATGATAGCAATGCCAATGCCGCCCAATACACGGGGCAGTTCCCGACGATTGGAGTAAACGCGCAAACCCGGTTTGCTCACCCGCGTCAGGGTAGTAATGATGGGTTGACGGGTTCTGCCCTTATACTTCAGGGCAATCACGAGGTGACGTTTCACCCCTTCTCCGGCTTCTTCAAAGTCGGTAATGAAGCCCTCGTCTTTTAATACTTGGGCGATGCTCCGGGTCAGTCGGGTGGATGGCACATTGGTGGTTTGATGCCGTGCCAAATTCGCATTCCGGATGCGGGTCAGCATATCTGCGATGGTGTCGTTAGCCGCCATAGTCTCCTCTTTACAAAATTGTTGTAAAGACAGGTTGTTCCTGCCTTACGAATCCCGGAAGGGCATTCCCATTGCCCGTAGTAGAGCGCGACCTTCCTCGTCTGTTCTGGCAGTGGTCACGATGGAGATGTCCATCCCCCGAATTTGGTCAATCGAGTCGTAATCGACTTCTGGAAAGATCAATTGTTCCCGCACGCCCAAGGTGTAGTTGCCTCGACCGTCAAAGCTCTTGGGACTAACCCCACGAAAGTCACGAATCCGGGGTAAGGCCAAGTTGATTAGACGATCCAGGAAGGCGTACATGCGATCGGAACGCAGGGTAACCATGATACCGATGGGCATCCCTTGGCGAATCTTGAAGCCTGCGATCGCCTTCTTGGCGCGGGTAATCACAGGTTTTTGTCCAGTAATCACTGCCAGTTCCTTCAGGGATGACTCCATGGCTTTGTTATTCTGAGCCGCTTCGCCTAAACCCCGGTTGACAGTTACCTTGACTACCTTGGGCACTTCATGGATGTTGGTGTATTTAAACTCATCCATCAGCTTCTGGACAATGGTGTCCTGGTAGAGTTGCTTCATTCGTT
>CAZJZR010000739.1:0-2569 GCA_964550475.1 uncultured bacterium | reverse complement strand
CCAGCGGGTTGGGTTTGGCCACGGGGGTGACAGGTGCGGCGACGGGCGCGGCGATGGGAGTCGCAATAGGGGTGGAAATCGGGGTGGAAATTGGTGTAATGGTGGGAGCCGCAGGACTAGGACGGACGCTCGGTTGGGGTGTGGGGGCAGGGGGAACGTCGATGGGGGTGAAGGTGAGCGTGGTGGGGCGGAAGGTGGGAGTGGGTTGGGGGCTGCTGCGGGGTGAGGGGAATGGGGTGGCGGGTGGCAGCGTGGTGATGGGGTTGGTGACAATTGGGGTCGTGGGGGTGGGCGATCGCTGCGCCAAGGTCGCCAAACTATCCGTCGTCGAGAAGTAGATATGCTCCACCCGACGGCCATTGAAACTGCGTTGGCTCAGTTGCCAGCCTGGATCCAGGTCGATTTTGAGGAAGCCAGGCGCAAGGCCGCGCGATCGGCCAATTTCCAGTTCTGGCAAATCGCGGCGCAGGGAGGTGCCCAACAGTACCACTCGATTATTGCGGGTGACCATGCGGAGGCTATACTGCAACGCCAAATCCTGACCCGCTACCCGAATCGAAAAGCCGTTACTGTCGGTGTAGCGATTGCACACGCCCGTAAAGTTGAAGTTCAACAACAGCGGTTGCACGGTTTGGGCAGCATCGGGATTGACTTGCCAACACAGGCGTTGATTGTTCAACTGTTGCAAAATCAACAGGCTATGTGCGGTAGCACCCCGTGGTTGCGCCAAGATAATAAATTGACTCTGATTCACCGGTTGTTCGTTAAACACAACCTTGGCAGAGGCCATCAAATCTGGCCTTAGGGCAGGGGTGATGGCAACCCCGCTGACTAATACAATTGCGATCGCACTCAGGGAACGGTTCACAGGCTGCAACCCCCTTAAAATTTCGGTTCACACACACTCTATTTAAAGATACGCGATTTAAAGATACGCGACCTGACCGAAACTTGAACCTGAAAACCACAGATTTTCCTGATCTCAATGGTTTTGTGTTTGAACCGATACCCTTGTAGGGGCGACACAAATTTAATTAGCACCAGTGATTTTTCGTGCGCCTCGCCCACGAAAAATCAACTTTTAAACCAGGCTCTAAGATGCACGTCGTCGCACACTGCGAATATTAGCCAGCACATTTTCCACCAACAAACTCAAATCCGTTTCGCCCAAATAGTCATACCCCACATCAATCAACTCGGCTTGACCGGGATGATAACTGGGATCAAGGGCACACCGACCCGCTTCTGCAATCAGCCCCTGTGCCCACAATACGGGAACCTTGATCCGTTCACAGAGGCATCGCTCAACCGCAGCATCAATATCTCCCATATCCAACAGCATCGCCAACCGCCCCACGGCCAACCCATACCCATACAAAATCATCCCAAATACACTTAAACCCAACTCATCCCCCTGCTCTGACCATTGGGGATCAGTAATCACAGCATCCGCGAGGGGAGTTAACGTCTGGAATAAGGCTTCTGGAGTCATGGGCGATCGCAATTGATGAGAAATTAATCAGAAATTGATCAGAACACTAAAACTGAATTGTATTAGTACCCATCCTAGCCAATCCCAGGCGGGAATCGCGCTTTGCCAGGAGCGGGACAAATTAAATTTGGACGGCAATTCCCAACCAGGGCTGAGAGGCCGTTTTCAACGGTCGCTAGAAGCTTGAGTCGGGTGGATTGTCCTCCATCACCACAAGATCACCACACGCACTTGGATAAAACAGCCCAATTGTCCAGCGAGAAACCATATTAACTTTTGTAAACCTTCGCGTAAGTCCTCGGCAAAATCCCGACAGAACTACATAGCCTCGCGATCGCAGATGTAACGAATCACACCTGCTACTCCCATGGCTCTAGTTGGATTGGCAGGAGGTGTTTGGTTTGGTTACCCTATCCGCGATCGCGCCACTGATCCCATTGAGTGGTTCAGCCCTTAGCCTGGCATCCTTCGTCACGACTTCCACTCCGTTCCTGATTACGCCACCGTGGTTTTGGTTTCTCAGTGGCCTTGGCCTTGCCGCTGTGGAGTTTCTGTTACTGCGTAAATTGCCGCCACAGTTTCGGTTCATTGCTCTGATGATGGCGGTCTGTTGCATCATTCTGTCTCTGATCCTGTGGCGCACCAGTGCCATCCTCGGTTTCAACTGGCAGTACACCATGTACGAGCACTTTGATGTGCAGGTGATGTATTGGATGGGTTTATCCATGGCGTTTTCCATCTGGATTCGTCCCGTCCTCATCCCCCGCAAGCGGTACATCGTCCCCGATGCCGCCGAAGCCACCACCCTCACCGACATTATCCCTGGCCAAAACGGCAGAGTCCTCTACGAAGGCAGTTCCTGGCAAGCCACCTGCGACACCTACCACGGCGCGATCGCCCCCAACCAAAAGGTCTACATCCTCCGCCGCGAAGGCAACACATTAGTGGTTGCGCCAGAGCAGTTGTTTAAGAGTTAGGTGATGGGTAATTGGTAATTGGTAATCGGTGAGCCTCAGGCTTACTTTCCACCCACTCCCCTACTCACTCACTCCCCTACTCCCCCCCTCCCTCTTCAGG
>CAZJZR010000738.1:0-2571 GCA_964550475.1 uncultured bacterium | reverse complement strand
TTGGTCGGATCAGGCCACCCAAATGAATGGGATCGCCACTGCCCGTGGTGCCTGGACCAACTCCAGTCAACTGGTGTCTAATGGTGGTTTGGTGGAAATTTCTGGCAAGCAAAATCTGGCTTTCAATGGTTGGGTGGATGTGTCCGCCCCCTTTGGCCAAACGGGCGTGGTGCTGTTTGACCCAGAGGACATCAACATCGTCCCTGGCACTGGAATCGATGATACTCAGTTGAACAATGGCAGCATTTTATTCGGGCAAGGTACTGGCGTTAATTTTGAAATTGGCGCAGACACCCTAGCCAAGATTACGGGCAACATTTTCCTGCAAGCCAACCGTGACATTAATCTCACCACCTCGCTTAACCTGTCGGGCGGTGCCCCCGGTTCCACCGTCAGCTTCTTCGCCAACCGCAATTTCAACGGTGCCAACCAATCGATCAGTGCCCCCGGTCGCAATTTGGTGATTAGTGCTGCCAACATCAGCATTGGCGATGTCAATACCGCCGGATCACCTATCCCTCCCAGCAATTTAGCCGTTGGGTCAAATGTGGCTTACAACGTCATCGGACGGCTTTTCCGAATTACCTCACCGATGTTTACCGATGTGGGAAGCGGCTCATTTTCGGGGAATCAGGCCACTGTTGCCCCTGGGTCTAGTCTCAGTCTGACCGGGACTTACACGATTGATGCGGTCGATACCAGCTATTGCCCTTTCTGCGTTATCCAAGCCTATACCGCCTGGATTCCTCCTGCGCCGATTGACTCGGCTGGATTTTACTCTGGGATTATTCCTGATTCCAGTGCTAACATAACGAGCCAGTTTAGCTGGACAACCACTGCACCCACTAACCCTGGGGTTTACCAGATTGGACTGGCGTACACCCTGGATTATGATTACATCCCCAATCGGGTGGGAGGGGCTGGTCTGACTGCCAACCGCACGCCAGCCGCCTCTTATCAAGTCATCGTTGGTTCCCCGTCCCTCACCCCACCACCGGGGGGCAGCATTAACTTGACTGCCACGGGTAACATTGCCACCGGCAACCTGATCACGGGCGGCGGCAGCGTTAACTTAACAGCTCCGCAAAGCATCCAAGTCGCCTCCATCAACACGAGTTTCGAGCATGGGGCAGGCGGCAACATTAATGTCGTGACGGGGGGTAGTTTTCAGGCCACAGGGGCGGTGAGTACCGCGAATTATGGCGGTTCGGCCAGTTTGTTTGCCGCTGGTAGCACGGTTGGGGGCAATGTCAACATCAACACCGCTGGCTTGCCGTTTCAGGTGGGCAGTGGCGGCGGATTGACCAGTGGCAATGGGACGGCGTATGGGATTGTCACTGGAACATTGGGTAATTTCAATGTCCTGGAGAATCAAATTATTTCGGATGAGTACATCCAGGGGGATGTTCCCGGTCAAATCAAGATTAGCAGCCAGGTGCCGCCCGTAGAACCGGTTGAAATGGTTGATATCGCTGAAGTGCGCTCCAATGTGGACGCACCGAAGGCACAACAGGAAGAGGTTCCGGTGGTGGAGCAAGACTCCAAACCCGTGATGCCGCCCGGAGCCGCAGCGGAAGCCCTAAATCAGATTGGTGAGGCGACGGGGACTGAACCCATGGTGGTCTATGCCAGCTTTTTCCCGTCGGCTGGAGTGAGCGAACGCGACCCCAGTTTGCCAGCGGTGGACAATGCCTATACCAACGAGTTTCAACAGTTTATTGAAAAGCGATCGCCCGCCAACAATTCCGGCAATTCCGGCAATCCCACCCGATTTCTGAGTCAATCGCTCAAGAGTTTGTGGGGCGATGTCTGGCAGTTTACCAACGGGGGCTTTAACCTGGCTCAAGTGCCGAGTCCCCCGTCTACCCCTCCAGTGCAACCGATACCCCGTGGGGGCGATCGCCTCGAACTCACCATCGTCACGGCCACCGGCAAGCCCATCCGCATCCCTGTACCCGGAGCCACCCGCGCCCAAGTATTAGCCACCAACGATGCCATGCGGCTAGCCATTATCCGCCAGGAACGAGGTTATTTGAAACATGCCCAAAAACTGTACACCTGGCTAGTAGAACCCATCCTCCCCACCCTGAAAGCCCAAAAGATCGACACGCTGCTATTTTCCTTAGACAGTGGGTTACGCAGCGTTCCCTTGGCGGCGTTGCATGATGGCAAACAGTTCTTGGTGGAAAACTTCAGCGTTGGCCTCACCCCCAGCTTTAACCTCACCGACACCCGCTATCAATCGGTGAAACAGTCACGGCTATTAGCCATGGGGGCATCCCAATTTGCCCCAGAGACCAACTTGAATAACTTGCCAGCGGTGCCTGCGGAACTCAAAAGTATTGTGGGTAAGTTGTGGCAGGGCAGCCAGTACATTAATGATCAATTCACGCTGGAAAACCTCAAGGCAGCACGACAACGCACTCCCTACGGCATCATCCACTTGGCGACCCACGCCCAATTCAGCGAGGACAGTTCCTTCATCCAACTGTGGGGGCAGGAGCGGTTGCAAATGGATCAACTGCGACAACTGGGCTGGAACGATCCGCCTGTGGAGTTGCTGGTGTTGAG
>CAZJZR010000737.1:0-2573 GCA_964550475.1 uncultured bacterium | reverse complement strand
TCAATTTTTTCAATAACTTTTTCCAATAATCTTTTCGATCTACTGAGCCTCTAAGCTGGTTAGGCTGATTGGGGTGGGTATCCTCCACATCGCCTGAAAGATGTTCACCTGACTGCAAGGGCTATACACCGCTGAACTACCTACTGGATTGCCATTGGCTAGGCTGATTTCTCGGCAAGCGTGTAGTTTTGATTTATTCATCCCGGATCGGCCAGAGTGGGTGTGAAAGGGTGTGGAATTGTGGGTGTTGCTGAATAGCAGGATGAATTGAAACGAAGTTTTAATTCATCCAACTCTTAGCTCATCCCTAAATTCAGCAACACTGAATTGTGCTACCCAGATTAGAAGCGATCGCAGTAAGATGAACAGGTTTGGTACCATCCATGAGGATGAGTTCCCTGCTTGCCTGTTGTCCAATGGTTACCCAGCCCAGGCAAAGCTGCCCGTCCTGCCTAGCTCAAGCCTCTCCAGTTTCAATTTCGCTTAGGAACGATGGTTCAGTTCAGCAAGCACTATTGACCGTAACCGTTCACTCCCCGTCAGGGGAGGAACCAGTGGGCGTAGCCCGCAACACTTTTCTTATGGGGGGATATTAACGGTTCCCTATTGACCAATTGATTAATCGACCAATTTGATAAGTAATCGAGCAATCAAGTAACTAAGCAATTAAGCAATTAAGCATTTAGCAAATTTAGGAGTGTAGTGGCGGCAGTATGCAAGGACAGTTAAACGAAATTGATGTCCGGAGCATCCTGCAACTCCTAGAGTTGGGACAACGGACAGGGGAACTATTGGTAGAAGCCTATGCCAATCCGAGTCCGTCTATAGATCCGGTGTTGAATTTACCGCTCGCCCGTTATCGCAGCAGCCGTCAGCCCGCTGGGCGATCGTGGTTGGTCTTCTTTACCCATGGCCAAATTAGTTATGCCGCTAACGCTGACGGCACTATTTCCCGACTACGCGATTATTTGTACCGCTATAAGCTGGATCCTGTTCTTGATAGCTTGGAATTTCCGGCGATCGCCTCGATTAATGCTCCGGAGTATGGCTATTTATGGGCGGTGCTGGAAAAACGCCTGCTCACCCCTGACCAAGGCCGCAGCATCATGCAAAGCATGATCCAAGAAACCTTATTTGACTTACTCAGCCTGCATCAGGGCGCGTTTATTGTCGAGTTAGGTTCTCCCCTATCGCCGCAGTTAACCACCTTTGAAATTGGTCCCTTAGTGGCACGGGTCGCTAAACAAGTGCAAGAGTGGAAACAATTTCACGCGCACATTCAATCTCCGGATCAATGCCCAGTCATTACCGATCCCCAACAGTTACGGGAAATTCTCAGCGAGGCAACCTTTAATCTGCTGGGGCGTTGGGTGGACGGCAAAACGTCGATTCGTCAGATTGCCCGCTACCTGAATCGGGAAATTTTGACCGTGGCGAAGGCGTTGTATCCCTATGTGCAACAGGGGGCGTTGCAGTTGGTCGATGGGCCTATTAACCAACTGGGCACACGGGCACTGGACTTAGTATCCGCCAGTAATGGTAAGGTTCCTCATATTGTTTGCATTGAGGATGGGGCGACGGTACGAAAAGCGGTGGAACAAATTCTCAAGCGCAGCGGTTATGAGGCTACCGCGATCGCCGATCCCCTCGATGCATTCAGCCTGGTTTTCCAAGTTAACCCTGACCTGATTTTGTGTGACATTGCCATGCCCAAGCTGGATGGGTATGAGTTGTGTGCCATGTTGCGCCAGTCCACAGCATTCCGCCAGATCCCGATCATTATGTTGACGGGCAAAGATGGCTTTATTGATCGGGTGCGGGCCAAGATGAGTGGCGCAACTGATTACTTAACCAAACCCTTTGGAGCCAGTGAATTGCTAATGTTGATTGAAAAATATGTGGGGCCGGGAAAAGGGAGCATCAAAGCGGTTGAACAACCCCGCAAAGAAATCTGAATCGGCAGCCATCAGCGGTAATTGGCGGAAAATTATCCTGCTGTCAGGGGATAGGGATAGAAAGGTGAGGGATAAAACCCCATTTTCATCCAGGACTGAACAACTCGATTGTGTAATCAAACCGCCAGGATTTCAGCAGCCATTGATGCCTACAAACCCAGTTTGCCAGATGAATCCACAGACTAGGGCAACTTAATTTGAAGCTGATTTTAAGCGAGTCCTCTTGGCTTGCAGATCCGATTTCTAGGCTAAACCATATCGCCCCGATCCACCTTGAAATCGCCAGCTTGACTACATCGCCCAGTCTCCGTACACCCGCCAGCCAACTGCATCAGTGGAATTATAACCATTGATCTAACCACTGATCTAACCACCACTATTCAGCGAAATAGGTAATCATTGAGGTAGGGCAGTCTAATCAGTAGGAAATGACTCCGGGTTTACTTCAGTAGCTCAGGCATGACTCGATCATCACTCAACAATTACCCAGTTAATGCTAATTAACAGGTGTCAACTATCCGACTGGAATCCCGAAATCGTTACAAATTAGCTTAATTTTGAATAAAAAGTCGTAATAATATAAAACGGCACTATTATATGGAGAATCACAACTAGACA
>CAZJZR010000736.1:0-2582 GCA_964550475.1 uncultured bacterium | reverse complement strand
AGGTGTTCACCAAAGTGCGGGAATATTTAGCCTCCCAGGGTCAGGAAATCTGGTTGATTTTTCCAGACAGTCAGTGGTTGATGATCATCACGGCAACCAGTCAACGCTTGTTTAACCCAGAGGACACCGCCACTAGCCCACTGGCACTGCCGGGATTTAGTCTGGTGGTGGGGGAGTTGATTGCATAGAGTTGATTGTATAGAGATGGCGGTTGTCTCGATGGTTGGGGAACTGACGCTATCCCCCACTCCAATGGCAAGGTGCATCCCAACCATGCCATCGGCGATCGCCCGCTCCACCCCACACCAGAGCGATAGCAACTTTCGGCGTTGCTCAATTTAGGGATGAGCTAAGAGTTGGATGAATTGAGACGAAGTTTCAATTCATCCTGCTATTCAGCAACAGTTCTGAACAACAACCGTCGTCGCATCCTCCATTTTTGGGGTTCTGCCTGTCGTCAATACTACTTACTCTATTGAAAGCAAGGTTAATTATCCTTGTGCCAGTTCAAAGTGCGGAATGTGGGAAAAATAAAGTACCCATAGTTTAAAAATGATGCGTTACGGCTGAAGCCTAACGCATCCTACGCTAGGTATTTGATTTACTTGCAGATCCCTAGGAATCAAATTCTAACGACTGGTCGGATGACGGATCAGAGTTATACCCCTCCCAACCGTCAAACTCCTCGTTGCAGTCATCCAAAGTTTGAGTCACATCATACAAGGCTGGATCAACCTCGCTATGGCTATTAGTCACATCAGCGGTTGCGTCCTGTTGCGATCGCGCAACCACAAAGGGAAGATAGTTGCCCTTTAAGCCGCGTTTAATGCGATCGGCTGAATCGTCAAATACCACAAATAGCGGATAAGTATTGTCTGCCCCCTCACCGAAAATGTGGCGATAGCGAGGCGGCAATAACCATTCGTAGCCCTGATCTAACAAAATTTGGGTTTGTCGCCATCGCCCTAACAACCCAGAAAAATCTTCATGGGGACGGTGAATAAACACGAATACTTCGACCCCGGTTTTGATTTTCCATTCGGGATCACACATTAAAATTGCTACGTCACAGGGGAGGGATAACACCTCCCCTGCATCAACTTTCAGCGATTGCGACACTTGGACAGCCGTTGGGTTTAGTTGTGGCGTTACCAATGTGGCGGCCTTACGCACCCGCACCACAGGCAACGCTAGAGTAATCAAGCTCTCCTGCGGTCGTCGCATACTGGGAATCATTTCCAGATACGGACGGTGTTGCCGCAGGAGGGCGATCGCAGACAGCTTATTACTGTACTCCGCTAGTAACTCTTCATAACTAGACTGCTGACCCATTTTCCTTGTGGGTTAACCCATCTTTTCAAACACTTTGAACATGGGTAGATACATGGCCAACAAAATCGAACCAACCATCGCCCCAATCAAGATGATCATCACAGGTTCCAACATACTGGTGAGAGCCTTAACTGCTTGTTCGACCTCATCCTCGTAAAAGTCGGCTACCTTCATTAACATCTTATCCAATTCCCCAGTCTCTTCGCCAATGCTGATCATCTGAATCGCCATGATTGGGAAAACCTCTGCGCGACCGAGGGAAATACTGATCATCCCGCCACTTTGCACTTCTTTACGGGAGTCATCCACCGCATTGGCAATCACCTGATTCCCTGCCGTGTCTCGGACGATTTCTAGGGCAGTCAGAATTGGTACACCGGAACGAGTTAATGAACCAAAGGTGCGGCAGAATCGAGCGGTCGCTGTTTTCTTAATCAAATCGCCAAACAAGGGCATTTTCAAAGAAAGACGGTCAATCGTTTCCCGGCCAACGCGCGTCTTATAGTATTGCTTGTAAGCAATCACAAACACGACAATTCCAAACACCAACCCACCCATGATCGAAGGGGTACGCAGAGCCTTACTAATCGCCAACATAAACAGGGTAAATGCAGGCAACTCTACGCCAATTTGGTCGAAAATGGCGGCAAAGGTGGGAATCAAAAAGATGGTCATCCCCAAGAAAATGGCTACAGCAAAGAAACCAACAGTTAAAGGGTATGACATGGCAGATTTAATTTGGTTCTGCAACCGTGCCACATCTTCCAGGAGTTTGGAAAGGCGGTTCAACACTTCATCCAATACCCCACCGACCTCGCCAGCCTGAATCATCGCCACATAAAGGTTGTCAAAACAGGCTGGATGTTTCCGCATGGAATCGGACAGGTTGATCCCTTCCTGCACATCTGCACTGATGGCGGTGAGAGCTTTCTTCAGTTTGGGATTAGAGCACTGCTCTGCCAAAATCCCTAAACTCCGCACAATTGCCACCCCAGCATTGACCATTACCGCGAACTGCCGAGAAAAGATGGCTTTGTCCTTGACCGTCACTGAAGCGGTTATTTCATTCAAGTCAAGCTTTTGCAACGCCTCGAAACTGAGGCTTTGTGCTTGCTTGATATCTTGAACAAATAATCCTTGATCCCGTAATTGGTTACGGGCTTCACGAGCGGATTCAGCAGTAACTCGGCGGTTTTTAACACTGCCAGACTGGTCACGAACTTGAGCAACAAAGGTGGGCATAGCTCATC
>CAZJZR010000735.1:0-2600 GCA_964550475.1 uncultured bacterium | reverse complement strand
TCTTGGAAGCAAATCAGGCTTGACAGCCAAGAATATCCACAGTATCTACAGGATTATCGCTACACCGACTCAATCCTTAACATTTGGCCTAAACCCTTAACTTGACACCTATCACTGCCGTTCGCCCCTACGGTGTGATTGAGGACTTGAGCTGTACGCATGTCCCTTAGCCAACTCACTCTGTTAGGCACCGGGGGTTAACAGAATCAGTTGACGGTCGAGCAGCGATCGCACCCCCGCCAAGTCAAATGGCGCAGTGGCTAGGATGTTGCCAACGCTTTGGTGGGCGGCTGGATTGGCAGCACATCCTTCCAGAAAGGCGTACTCGCCATCGGTTAAATGGACGACTTGATAATCGCCATTAAAGAGCAGGCGATCGGGCCAGCCATCGGTACAGGGACTCAGTTCCGGCACAGCGGCCAACAACGTTGCATCTACTGACCAGTCCATGCGGTTGATGGGCGATCGCCCCAAGAAAAATTCGTAGTGGCTGGCCTCTGGATCGAGGAGTTCAATCAACCGATAGCGTTGCCGTTCGGTCAGATGGGCAGCGCGTTCCAGCAAGTCGGGGTGTTTGCCAAACAACCGTTCCAATTGCCAAAAGCCCGGATTGGAAAAGCCCAAAAACTCCAAACCCGACGCATCAATCAGTTCAAACAGGGTGTCGATGGTGTAATCAATTTCTTGGGGATGCAGGTACATATCGGCAAAGCATTCATCCCGCTGGTTTTCCAGTGCCCAGCGTTCCTGCTCTCGTTTGCGGAGGCGGTTGGTTTCTGGCAAAGCGGCAAACACCGCCCGTCCCAGTTGTACCCCATCGCGGAAATCCCCTTTGCGATCGCCCTGTAATAACCCCAACGCCTGCTGCATCAGTTGAATTTCCCAGCGTCCCAAGGCAGCGTAGACAAAAATGTGCATGAAGCCACCGGGAGCCAATTTAGTTGCCAGAGCCTGGATGCCGCGAATTGGATCGGGCATGTGGTGCAGCACCCCCACGCAATTAATGTAGTCAAACTCTCCCGGTAACTGCGCCACATCATAAATGCTGAGGTGGTGGAACTGGGCGCGATCGGCTCCTGAGCGACGACACCGCTCCCGTGCCACCTCCAACGCCCCCGCACTCAAGTCAATCCCGGTAATCTGCGCCTCAGGATTCAGGTGCACCAAATATTCCGTACTCACTCCGGTGCCACAGCCCGCATCCAAAATCCGCACATCCAGCCGTTCGGGTTTGCGCCCACTGCAAAAGGCCGCTGCTGTAATCCAATTCCACCGCCAGTTATAGCCCGGAGGAGCTTCATCTAAGATCGGTTCTGGTGGGAAGGGATAGGTGTTGTAGAGGCTGGCAACGGCGGCACTAATGGTTTGAGGTTCAGTCATGGCAGGCTTGGGGTGGACAATGGGTAACCCGGTCAGGATGAACGGTGCGATCGTCCATGCCAGTTACCAATCATCAACTTACCAAAGTCTGTGAACGCAATGGTGAAACGGCAGGGTCAGTTTTGTGCAGGAACGGCGATCGCCAGCGGGCATCCGGTCACCCCTGTTTATCTTCTCAACTTATTCACAATTCTCAATCATCATAGGAAGCAATGACACTTTAATCATGCCCAAAACAATCAGGCACAACCAAAAGTAGCTCCGGTTGTGCCTGATTTTCTCTATGAAATTATTTCTAGTCGAGCATCACAGCTAGCCTGCATTATTCATGACAGTCTACATGCGAAAACGTAGGGGCAATCCCCCCGTGTTGAGTTCCGCGAGGTGTAGGGGCAGGTTTAGCCGAGAAACTCTCGCTACAATTGTTAATTTGACGACAAAACCTGCCCCTACGCAGATCTATCGCTGTGGTTTAGATCGACCAAAAGAACCATTAACCTCTGGGAGGGGTATGACTACTTGGCAACATTAGGGGGTTAACTACACAGCCGATGACAGGGCACCGCCCCTACAGAATTTCCGGACTGAGTTACCAACAACGCTAGTTGTTCAATTGCGCGAACAGGCAAGGGGCTTAAGCCCCTTGCCTGTTCGTGCCTGATTTCGGATTGCTATAGTTGTTGCAAGTCCCCAAGCAGTTGGTTAGACCCAGTTACGAGCCACAACTTCTGCCAAGTCAACTACCCGTTGGCTGTAACCCCACTCGTTGTCATACCAAGCGACAACCTTCACCATGTCGCCACCCATCACCATGGTGAGGCTAGCATCAACGATGGAGGAGGCATCATGGCCGCGATAGTCGCTAGAGACCAAGGGCAGATCGCAATATTCCAGCACACCCTTGAGTTCGCCTTCTGCGGCTTCCTTCAGGGCTTCGTTGACTTGCTCTGCGAAGGTGCTCTTTTCCACCTGTGCCACCAAGTCAACCACGGAAACGTTGGGGGTGGGAACCCGCAGGGCGATACCATTCAGCTTGCCGCTCAGTTCCGGCAACACCAAGCCCACAGCTTTAGCTGCACCTGTGGTGGTTGGAACAATGTTCATCGCTGCCGCCCGTGCCCGACGTACATCGCGGTGGCTGGCATCGAGCAAGCGTTGGTCACCTGTGTAGCTGTGGGTGGTGGTCATGGTGCCTTTGATGATGCCGAATTTCTCGTGAA
>CAZJZR010000734.1:0-2600 GCA_964550475.1 uncultured bacterium | reverse complement strand
GCTTCCGCTGCTTCCCGTGCCACCTCCAGCACCGCCTGATCCGCCACCAAACTGGCCAGCGCGAAATCCGGTAACCCCGATTGGCGTGTGCCCAGCACCTCCCCTGGCCCCCGGAACCGCATATCCATTTCTGAGATGAAAAAGCCGTCCTGGGATTGGGCTAAGACTTGCAACCGTTGCCGCGCTGTTTCCGCCTTGGAGTTATTCATCAGTAAACAATAGGACTGGTGCTGGCCGCGTCCCACCCGTCCGCGTAACTGGTGCAACTGCGACAGGCCAAACCGTTCGGCGTGTTCAATCAGCATCACCGTGGCATTGGGGACATCCACACCCACCTCGACCACCGTGGTGGAGACAAGGATGTGGGTGTGACCATCGCGGAATTGGGCGATCGCCCCATCCTTTTCCGCCGATGTCATCCGTCCGTGCAACAACCCGACCGTAAACTCTGGGAAAATCACCTCCTGTAGCCGCTGGTGTTCCTCGATCGCCGACTTCAGATCCAGCTTTTCCGACTCCTCCACCAACGGCAACACCACATACACCTGCCGCCCCTGCGCCACCTCCCGCCGCATCAGATCATAGGCATCGGTGCGCTGGCGACTGGTCAGCACCGTGGTTTGGATCGGTTGACGACCGGGGGGCAACTGATCAATTTGGCTGACATCCAAATCGCCATGCAGCGTTAAGGCCAATGTGCGCGGGATGGGCGTGGCCGTCATCGTCAGCACATGGGGATGGGTGCCCTTTTGTTGCAACTTGGCTCGTTGCTCCACGCCAAACCGATGCTGCTCATCAATCACCACCAACCCCAACCGCTGAAAATTCACCGCATCCTGAATTAGCGCGTGGGTGCCCACCAACAGCGGCAACTCGCCCGTCTCCAGTTGGGCGTGGATTTGCTTACGCTTACTGGTTTTGGTGGAACCCGTCAGCAACTCCACGGGCAACTGCAACAGGTTAAACCAACTGACCAACTTGCGATAATGCTGCTCGGCCAATACTTCCGTCGGTGCCATCAACGCTGTCTGATAGCCCGACTGGATCGCCGACAGCAGCGCAATCACGGCCACCACCGTCTTCCCCGACCCCACATCCCCCTGCACCAGGCGATTCATCGGCACGGGTTGTTGCAGGTCACGTTGAATCTCATCCAACACCCGCTGTTGAGCATCAGTGAGTTGAAACGGGATGATCTGGTAAAACTGATCGACCAACTGACCACGGGGAGCCAACACCACCCCGACTTGGCTCTGCCGTTGTTGCTGGCGACGGTTGAGCAAGCCCAGTTGCAGGTAAAAGAATTCGTCGAACACGAGGCGACGACGGGCGGCATCTAGGTCGGCACTGTTGGGCGGGTAATGGATGTGGGCGATCGCCTGCCGCAACTCCACCAAGCCATACTTTTGCCGCAAGCCGTCCGGCAGCGCGTCCTGGAGAAACTGCACCGCAGGCAAGGCCGCCACCACCGCCCGCCGCACCACATCCGCATCCACCCCATCGGTCAACGGATACACGGGCAACACCCGCCCCACCTTCATCGACTCAATGGTGCTACCGGGATGGTCAATCACCTCCATTTCCACGTTGTCCAAGGTGAAGCCGTACTTGCCCTGCTTCACCAACCCCGAAGCCGCAATCACCGCCCCGACGGGATAGTGCCGCTTCATCGTCTCCTGCCAACCGCGATTGGTAAAGCGATTGCCGGGATAAAACCGACTCAGCTTAATTTGTCCCGTCCGATCCTTCAGCACCACTTCCAAAATCGCCAGCTTGGTGTTGCGCGGACTGGTGAAACAGTTGCAGCGTTTCACCGTGCCCACCAGCGTCACCGTTTCCCCGACGACAAGGTTGGCGATCGCCACCTGACGGGCATAGTCCAAATGGTCGCGGGGATAGTAATACAGCACATCCTTGACCGTGTGCAGCCCCAACTTCGCCAACTGCTCCCCCTGCTTCGGCCCCACCCCATTCAACCGCGTCAACGGCTGATCCAACTGCGGCGGCAGGTTATCGGCTCCCTTGCGGGGAGGGACAACGGGGGTGGTGCGGGGAGTTTTTGAGGAAGTGGATGGTGGATGGTGGATGGTGGATGGTGAAGAGGAAGTGGTGAGTGGTGAGTGGTGAGTGGTGAGTGAACCTTCACCCTTCACCCTTTCCCCTTCACCCTTTGCCTTCTCTTCCCACTCTCGCTGACTTTGGTGGATCAGTCGCCTTGCTTCAGCGACGAGGTGTTGGCGTTGGGAGAAGCTGAGGTCGGGGTAGGTGGCGAATTTGGCGGCGAGGGTGTGCCAGCGGTTTTGGGTGTCGGTGGTCAGGTGGGTGGGCGGTTGGGTGAGGCTGAGGTGGAGGAATTGGCTGAACCGATGTTGGTTGCCTACGAGGTCGTTGAATCCGCGATCGGCTTCGACGGACAGTGCTCTTTGCAGCCGTTCCCAGAATGGTTGTAGATTGGTCGTGGATGGATTAGGCAATGGATTGGTCATCAATTCTGGTCGCTTATGTCCGATCGCGGAGTGCAGGCAATCACAAACCTTGGGGTAAACCGATGCTGACCCAGTTTCGCTTCCAAAATTTTAAATCCTGGCGAGATACCGGGG
>CAZJZR010000733.1:0-2609 GCA_964550475.1 uncultured bacterium | reverse complement strand
CCTGACGGGGAGTGAACGGTTACGTAGCCATTTTATTAACTCTCTAATGGAAACTATGGAACTTCACCAAGTCGAATCCAGCATGATTCAGGCGTTTGGCTATGATGCTGAGGCACAATCCTTGTTGGTAATTTTTAACAGCGGCAAGACCTATCGGTATTTTGAAGTGCCGCCCAATGTGTATGAAGAATTGTTGGCCTCTGGGTCGAAGGGCAGCTATATGCGAGATTTTGTGATCGACTGTTATCCCTACGAGTTAGCGCGGAAGAAACGTTGAAGCGAATTCAACTCCAGGATGTCAATTGGCCAGAATTTACAGCGATTCTAGAGGAATTGAGCGATCGCCGCGCCTCTCTCCACTCCAGTTGACCTTTGTGATCGGAATTATTGCTCCCGCGCATATCTTAACGATCACTTCTCGGTGAGGTGCCAGGAGCCATCCCAATCCGGTGGGGGTGGGGTGTGCTGGAGTTGTTGGCAGCGTTCCAGGTACAACCGGGTGGCGGTGTCGTTGGGCGCGATCGCCAAGAGTTGGCTAAACCGGGCGATCGCCCCCGTAAAATCGCCTTGCTGATACAGGCCGCGCCCTTGAGCATACAGATCAATTTTGGCTTGCTGTTGGCTAGAAAGCGGTTCCGCCTTTAACCCCAGCAACTCGTAAATCTTGACAGGGCGATGCTTCCCCTTGAGGCAGATGTAGTCTAGCTCGCGCACCGCTACAAAGTCGGCGCAAAGCTGATAGGTGTTCTCGCTGATGATGATGTCACAGCCGTAGTATTTGGTCGCGCTTTCTAGGCGGGAACTGAGGTTTACGCCATCGCCGATCGCGGTAAATTCCATCCGTTTGCTGGAGCCAATGTTGCCCGTCACCACGTAGTCCGAGTTGATGCCAATCCCAATGCGGATTGGGGGTTGGTTGTGGGTCAGTCGGTTTTGGTTAAAGTAAACCAGTTGGTGTTGCATTTCCAAAGCCGTGCGGACAGCGTGCTGGGCGTGCTGTTCCAGACTGATCGGTGACCCAAAGACGGCCATGATCGCATCGCCAATGAATTTGTCCAGCGTGCCTTTGTGCCGAAAAATGATGTCAACCATTTGCTCGAAGTAGGTATTCAGCAGGTTGACGGTTTCCTCTGGTTCCAGGTTTTCGGTCAGCGTGGTGTAGCTGCGGATATCGGCAAACAGGATGGACACGAGGCGGCGATCGCCCCCCAAGGCCGTAGTGCCGTGTTGCAAAAGCTGTTCCGCTAATTCCTGACTCATGTAGCGATACATGGTTGTCCGCAGCTTCTCGCTTTCTCGGAGAGCCGCTTCTGCTTGCTTCCGCTGCGTAATATCCTGCACTGTGCCTGTAATCAAGTTGCCTGCAATATGGGTTTGTTCGTTGACAATCCGTTCCGACCCATCTGGCAGTTGCAAGCGATAGTCCAGGTTGTAGGGCGTTTGATCGGTAATCGCGGCATCCAGGGCTTGTTGGACTAGGGTGCGATCGCCCGGATGCACTCGCGCCAGCAACAGTTGCAAATTGGGCGTGACCTGTTGCATTGGGTAACCCAGCAATTGGTACAGTTCCGCTGACCAACGCACGGAACTCTCGCCCTGAGCCAAGCCAGATTGTTGAACCGTCAGATCCAGATCCCAGTGGCCGAGCTGTGCCATTTGCTGGGCATTGGCGAGACTGGCCTCACTGCGCCGCAACCGGACTTCACTCTGCTGCCGTTCGGTGACAGCGGTGGCTAATACCAGGGCTGTGACGCTGATGACGGCCACATAGGCTTGGATCAGCAACACCGCTTGTGCAATATCGCCTTTGGTTTTGGTGATAAACGGGCCGCCGCTGGCCGATGCCCCGCCGATTGCAATCAGTGACACGAGCAGACTGCTGACGACCGTTCCCCGCAACCCCAGGCGCAGAGCCGCCCAGACGACAAAGGGAAAGGGGAGGTATTCCAGTGGATAGTTGGCGATCGCGCTACCCGTGCGCGAACCAAACACAATCCAGCTAATACTGAGCAATAAACCCAGCCACAGGCAGACCTCTAGGTTGCCAATTAACACTTGCCGACGGGGTTTGTCTGGGGTCAGTTCGGTGATGGCCTGACGCGCTGATCGGTGTTTTTGGCCAAACCAGACCAACAGCGGGGGAGCCATGACTAAAATTCCCATGCTATCCCCTAGCCAGAGCAACCAGAGGCTTTTGAGGGCTTGTTCTGGGGTTTGCATCTGACCCATTAACCCCACCAGCGATCCCCAACTGGCACCCACCATGGGCGAGACAATCACCCCAAAGACCAGAAACACTAGCACATCTCGCAGGTGCTGAAGCCGGGGATTCAACTTGAGTTGGTGCAACAAATAGGCTCCGGTGAGAGCCTGTACCCCATTACCAATGCAACTCACTAGCCCGATCGCTAGATAGTTGAGGAGATCCATTTGATACAGATGGGTCGCTTGGGTAATGAAGGACAGGTAGATCAGAAATGCACCCAGATATACTCCCAAGACATAGCGGTATCCCCACAGAAATACGATGGCCAGGGAAATGCCAGCCGGAGGCCAGAGGGGAGAGGCTTTGGCGGTCGCGCTCTCCAGTCCTAAGGTGGCAATCGACA
>CAZJZR010000732.1:0-2613 GCA_964550475.1 uncultured bacterium | reverse complement strand
ATGGGATTTATTTGCTCAACTTCACCGACTTAAACCAAGAGCAACGGGTGTATTTGCAGCGGTATTTTGAAGACCGGATTTTTCCTGTCCTTACGCCCTTGGCGGTTGATCCCGGCCATCCGTTCCCGCACATTTCCAACCTCAGCCTCAACCTAGCGGTCGTCGTCAAAGACCCGGAGCGGGATGAGGAACGGTTCGCCCGGATCAAAGTCCCCAGCATTTTGCCGCGCTTCATTGCCTTTCCGAAGGATTTGCACCACCACAATGGCCATCCCAGTGTGTGGACGGGGGTGCCATTGGAGCAGGCGATCGCCCACAACCTAGAATTCCTCTTCCCTGGGATGAATGTGCAGGAGTGCCATCTGTTCCGAGTGACACGGGACGGGGATGTGGAGTTTCAGGAAGAAGAAGCGGACGATTTGCTGCAAGCGATCGAGCAGGAAATCAGCAAGCGGCGACTGGGCGGTTCGGTGGTGCGGTTAGAAATCCAATCTTCCATGCCGGATGATGTGCGGCAGACCTTGATGGAGGAGATGGAAATTACCGAAAACGATGTCTACAGCATCGATGGGTTATTGAATCTGCGGGATTTGATGTCGTTTTTGGCTCTGCCCCTACCGGAACTCAAAGATCCGGCTTGGACTCCGGTGGTGCCGCCCCGGTTAAAGCGGGTGAGCGAATTTGACCCGGAAAAAGACCGCACCCACATGGAAGATGGCGAGGATATTTTCTCTGTGATTCGCCATCGGGATTTGATGGTGCATCATCCCTACGAATCCTTTACCGCCTCGGTGCAACAGTTCATCACCCAAGCGGCCTATGATCCGTCGGTATTGGCGATTAAGATGACGCTGTATCGCACCTCCGGGGATTCGCCGATTGTCAAAGCCCTGATTGCCGCAGCGGAAAATGGCAAACAGGTGGTGGCGTTGGTGGAATTGAAGGCGCGGTTTGATGAGGAAAACAATATCAACTGGGCGCGGAAGTTGGAGGATTCTGGGGTGCATGTGGTCTACGGGTTGGTGGGACTGAAAACCCACACCAAAATTGTTTTGGTCGTGCGGCAGGAGCCAGTGCCGGGAGCCAATCCGCCGGAAAGCCGGATTCGTCGCTATGTCCACATCGGCACGGGTAATTACAATCCCAAAACGGCGCGGTTGTATACGGATTTGGGCTTAATTACCTGTCGGGAAGCCTTGGGCGCGGATCTGACGGATTTGTTCAATTATTTAACCGGGTATTCTCGCCAGCGCACCTACCGTAAGCTGTTGGTGGCTCCGGTGAATTTGCGCGATCGCATGATTGCCCACATCCGCCGCGAAATCCAGCACGTCCAAGCGGGTCGTTCTGGCCGGATCATCGCCAAAATGAATGCCTTGGTCGATCGCACCATCATCGCGGCTTTATATGAAGCATCCCAGGCGGGAGTGCAAATTGACCTGATTGTGCGGGGAATCTGTTGTCTGCGTCCGGGGTTGCCGGGGGTGAGCGACAACATTCGCGTCGTCAGTCTAGTGGGGCGGTTTTTGGAACATTCGCGGATTTTCTACTTCCACAACAACGGCCAAGAGGAAATCTTCATTGGCAGTGCCGACTGGATGCCCCGCAACCTCGATCGCCGTGTCGAAGCGGTGGTGCCTGTGGAAGAACCAGAAATTGTCAAAGACCTGCAAGAAATTCTGGGGATTCTGTTGGCGGACAATTACCAAACCTGGGAACTGCAATCCGATGGCTCCTATATGCCCCGCCGTGCGGCTCCGGGGGAACGCTGCAACAGTGCCCAAAAGGTGTTGATGGACTTGGCCAGTTCATCCAGTTAATTCAGGCCGTGGTCACCACCACTGGCAGGATAAAGGCATGACGACAACTCTACGCCCAAATCAAGTCCATCAATAGCTAGTTGCAACAGCGAAATATGGAGCAAGTATGGTGGAACAAATTCGTGGCAATCTTTAAGCCGTTCCCCATCTACCCTTAGTCTCTTCAACGCACCCCCTAGATTCCCTAGAGAGTCTGGGGGGAACTTTTTTGCAGTTATTTACGATGGATTGGACTATGCAAAGTCTATTCGTAATCCCCGCATGGCCAGACTTCCCTGGCTAATCTACTGAAAATTCCTTAAAATTCGCAACTATCACGTAAATTTGCTAAACAATTACTTAGATTTACGACTTGTCAAGCAGAACTGACATTTAATAGATAGCTATGAGAACAATGATAGTTCGTGTGAGCAGTCGGGAATTCTACTAACAACATTGCAGTCATTGCAGTATAGCCACCATGACATCTGTGGCATCATTAAGCCTAAACTTCAACATGGGTTTGCGGAAACAGTGTCTAAAGAATCAAACCTGTCCGAAGTATTGGAAATAAAAAACTGAGTACATACGTATGTTCCTAGAAGCAATTTCAAAATTTGGCAGCTCAACCATTAATCTTCCATTAGCTCAATTGGTAGATTCAGGTACAAATATTTTTTCAACAGTTGGAATTGCCATCCCAGCCGTATCAGTTAGTCAATTAGGTCAAATAGGTTTGTTTGATTATGTTGTAGCAGAAAAGATATCTAAAAGCCTGTTTGAAAGTGCAGGTAAAACAATAACAGGTCATTGG
>CAZJZR010000731.1:0-2613 GCA_964550475.1 uncultured bacterium | reverse complement strand
TGATCGTCCCCAAACAGATTCACCGCTTGCCCGATCAGCCCGGAGCAGTGACAGTGGCGATCGCCCAAGCTGAGCAGGAATATGTTGATCGCATCGGTCAACTGTGGCTAGTGGGTACGGGGCCAGGGGCATTGGGGCAGATTACCCCAGCGGCGCAGGCGGCGATCGCCCAGGCGGATGTGGTGATTGGCTATTCGCTGTATGTGGACTTGATCCGGCCTCTGCTGCGTCCAGGGCAAATTGTCGAGGCGTTGCCGATTACGCAGGAAAAGCAACGAGCCGAACGGGCGATCGCGCTGGCCAATTGGGGGCTGACGGTAGCGGTGATTTCCTCTGGCGACTGCGGCATCTATGGCATGGCGGGGCTGGTGTTTGAGGCGTTGGTGGCGCAGGGCTGGGATGGTCGGGTGCCAGAGGTGCAGGTGTTTCCGGGGATTACGGCTCTGCAAGCGGCAGCTTCGCGGGTGGGGGCACCGCTGATGCACGATTTTTGTGCCATCAGCCTCAGCGATTTGCTGACCCCGTGGGAGGTGATTGAGCGACGGTTGCACGCTGCCGCCCAAGGGGATTTTGTTACGGCGTTTTATAATCCCCGCTCACTCAAACGGGTGGAGCAGTTGGACATTGCCCAACGGATTTTTCTGCAATATCGGGCAGGGGATACGCCTGTGGCCTTGGTGCGATCGGCCTATCGTCCCGATGAACAGATTATGTTAACGACGCTGGGGGAGTTGCACACCTGTGCGATCGATATGCTGACGGTGGTGCTGATTGGCAACAGCAGCACCAGCACCCACACGGATTGGATGATTACGCCACGGGGCTATGTGGTGCAGGGGAAGAGCTAAGCATTGCTGTTCCCCCGATGCGATCGCGCACCAGTTTGTGGTAGTTGGTTTTGACGCTAAATTCAGGTGACAGCAACTATCGCCCAATATCGAATGCTAAATGTCCAAGTCGGAGAGATTTAACTTGGAGCCATAGGTTTCGATGAACTCGCGGCGGGGAGCGACGCGATCGCCCATTAGCACCGTAAAAATCCGATCGGCCTCAGCCGCGTCTTCAATTTCCACTTGCTTCAGGGTACGGGTTTCGGGGTTCATTGTCGTATCCCACAATTGTTGCGGCATCATTTCCCCCAACCCCTTAAACCGTTGGATTTCGTACTTGGCGTTGTCGGGGAATCCAGCAATCACTTCGTCGCGATCGCGATCGCTGTAGCAGTAGTGGTGATTCCGTCCCCGCTCCACCTTGTACAACGGCGGGCAGGCGATATAGACATAGCCCTGATCCACCATCGATCTCTGATAGCGGTAGAAAAAGGTGAGCAGCAACGTGCGGATGTGGGCACCGTCCACGTCGGCATCGGTCATGATGATGATCCGGTGGTAGCGCAACTGGCTGGAGTCAAATTCTTCGCCCTTGATCCCCAGCCCCAAGGCTGTAATCAGAGCTTGGATTTCGGCGTTCTTGTAAATCTTAGAATCGTCCGTCTTCTCAATGTTGAGGATTTTGCCACGTAGGGGCAGGATAGCCTGGAAGCGGCGATCGCGCCCTTGCTTGGCCGAACCACCAGCGGAATCCCCTTCCACAATGAAGATTTCCGACTCTGCCGCATCCTTAGAACTGCAATCCGCCAGCTTACCGGGCAACGGCGACGACTCCAGCACCGACTTCCGCCTCACCAGTTCCCGCGCCTGCCGTGCCGCCTCCGCCGCCTTAAACGCCTGAATCGCCTTATCCAAAATCGAGTCAGCCACGGGTAAGCGGAATTCCAAATATTCCGTCAACACCTCGCCCACCAGGGATTCCACAATCCCCCGCACTTCGGTGTTACCCAATTTCGTCTTGGTTTGCCCCTCAAACTCCGGCTCCGGCACCTTCACCGAAATCACACCCGTCAGCCCTTCCCGGATGTGTTCACCACCCAAATTCGACTCATTTTCCTTCAACTTGTTGCGCTTGCGGGCAATGCTGTTAAACGTGCGGGTTAGGACAGCTTTCAACCCTTCCAGGTGAGTCCCGCCATCAATGGTGCGGATATTGTTGGCAAAGCCGAACAGGTTATCGGTGTAGGCATCCACACACCACTGCAACGCCACCTCAATCTGCACATTATTCCGCTCACCCTGGACATAGATGATTTCCTCGTGCAGGGTTTGCTTTTCCCGGTTCATGTAGGAGACGTATTCCCGAATCCCCCCCTCGTAATAGTAGGTTTCTACATGGGGTTCAGCCGCCTTTAGCACCTCCAAGCGCAAGTCGGAGAAGGTGATGCGAACTCCGGCATTTAGATACGCTAACTCCCGCAGCCGTCCCGCCAAGGTGATGTAGTCGAACTCGGTGGTGGTGCTGAAAATTTGGGCATCGGGTTTGAAAATAACTTGAGTGCCCCGCTTCTCTTCCGCACTCGGACTCGCTTGCAAGTCGGTGACAGGCACGCCCCGCTCATAGCGTTGGCTGTGGACTTGGTGGTTGCGCCACACACTCACTTCCACCCATTCAGATAATGCGTTCACCACGGAAATGCCGACACCGTGCAGACCGCCGGACACCTTATAACCGCCCCCTTCGCCAAATTTGCCGCCCGCCCCCAATTTGGTTAGCACGGTT
>CAZJZR010000730.1:0-2616 GCA_964550475.1 uncultured bacterium | reverse complement strand
GCCCAAAGGGCTTATTCTATTCGCCCGGATGTTCCCCCAACTGTTGGATACGCCCCATTAACGGTTGATTGTCTAGCTAAGATTGTCCAGTTAACCAACTGCACTCACTATGCAGTCAATGAATCCGTATTCGAGAACTGAGGCTAAATCGATAAGGTTAGGGTTGGCGCGTTTCGTCAGGAACCGTAGAGCCATCCCAAGGGAACTGGTAGGAGCGGGGAACTAAGCAGGTTGGGGAATTGGGTGAGGGGGGAACGACGATCGCAACAATCAACAATCAATGATTAATGTTAATCAACAGCAGAACAAAATTGAGAGTCTTTTTTCTGCTTAGCATCTGGCACATGCAACTGAATTACACAGTGCTATAGCCAACTAACTTAAACGAAAGTTTATCGTTGCGACTGTGTTCAAGTTATCCTCCGATTGGGTGGATTTTATGAACCAATCTCACGAACTCCGATAGGTTATACCGTTGCTATGGTGAGATCTGTTACAAGCAGGTTGGGTATGATTTTAATCCCCAGATATTAATCCCTAACAATCGACAGCAAGCGACTTAAAAGTATGGTGGAATAACCCCAAATAAATCGCCAAAAATACGTTGCACGCATCAGTCAAGCATCGCCCTAGATGACATTGAAAGCGTATTGATGACTTGGAGTCTAAATCGGCGATCGCCGCTAATTCCCCATTATTCCAAGCAAAATTTGCAGCATTGATTGGCAGTATCGATTAACTGATGACCAATCATGATTAACCACTAAGAATGTAAATATCTTGTGAATCTGCGGAGACTCAGTTTAGATGCAGACTGTTGAATGTAACGGCATTGACAATGCTTTACAACAGAACACCAGATCTGATCAGGAATTTCATCCGTAATTTCACAAGGTTGGAGGACAATTCCTCCTCCCACTCCTCAGTTATGCCACTGAAACTTTTTCAACCATCAACAGTTTCTCTAGGAATGCTGAGTATCAGAAAAAGTTTCCACTTACCGTAACTACAGGGTTGACCCCAAGAGGCTGCTGGAAAAGGTGCCTGGAAAGTTAATCTGTCGTTGATGACATGGCATCAGCGCAGGTTAGGACTGAACAGTTTACCTATCCCGCATGACCAACTAAAACCCAATCTGAACGTTTACCGAATTTGCTTTCCGATGACAAACCGATCGCATTATCCAGACTGAACTGATATTGAATCCCTGTGGGCAACTGCTCACTCTGTCGATCGTCCATAGCCTTGGGAGTAAGTCCCCGTTGCTTGGCTGGATTAGGGAATGATGCAGTTGAATCTGTAGTGCAGAGCGTGCAACTCCAGAATTTTCATCTCACGCGATCGCCTAAGTATCCAGTAGGTTAGCGTAACTTGCGCGGTTTAACCATGAAGAAAGATTGCCATCCTAAGAAATCTTGTTAATGTTCAAATCAGGATTGTAACGCCCCGATCATAGAACTGTGATCATCTAAGTGTTTTAACTACACAATATTGTGATCAAATTGCTGGTCAAGATTGAGGGAAAAAAATCCTCGGTTCGCTTGACCAACTGAATCAGATAGAGCAGATTAAACCCGATCTGAGTCGTGAGATTTATGACGGGATGTTATTAAAGTTGTAGCGACCCTGGCGATCGCCAATTTACCTTCAACCGTTAATGCTTCAGTTCAGTCTGACCTGACGGCATCAACAATCCACTGACTCCATAAGGGATACAGAGAATTGATGAATAAAATACTAGCCTAAATCTCCGAGGTTTGGTTAACTTTTTTGAAGTTTTTGTAAGAAAATTCAGGTTTGTTCAGTTGTCGCAGGATCGGCACAGGCAACCCAGTGGTTTGGGTAAGGAGCATGGTTTGAGCAGGGAGAGGGGTGCCGAACGGATGCAGACCGTTTTCCCACAAGGGTTGTAGGGGCGTTGCTGAATCAGGATATGAATTAGAAGTTGGATGAATGGGAACGAAGTTCCCATTCATCCTGCTATTCAGCACCACCGGGTTTTAGGCGGTTTGCCGCGTCCCATTATGCCCCCCCATCTGAGAGGGTGTTTTAAAAGTTGATTTTGCGTGCGCCTCGCGCACGCAAAATCAACCTTCTAGGCCACTTTTCAAACAATCTCTGAGTTCCCCTCTGATTGCGCTCCTGATGTGACACTATCCATGGCAGGTTCTGTCGCTCCCGCTTCAGTTTTGGGAATGGTAGTATCGGGAATTTGTCGCAATCCCCAGACAATCATGGCTCGCAGCACTGGACGCAGACTTTTGCCCCGTTCGGTCAGGTGGTAACTCATGCGGCGGGGGTGGTTGCTGTAGGGTTGTTTTTCCACCATGCCCGCCTCTTCCAATAATTTCAGGCGATTGGCCAAAATGTTGGTAGCAATGCCTTCCGGTGAGTCTAAAAATTCATCGAACCGTTGTTTACCAAAAAACATCATGTCCCGGATCACCAGGAGTGTCCAGCGATCGCCCAAGATATCGAGGGAGCAGGCGATCGGGCAGGGAGAACGGCGCGGTTGAGTCATCGGTGCCACCCAAAAACTTAGAGCAATCGATTATTCAGTTTCAGTAGATCGAAAACATAGACATCTCTGGTTAGTTTGAGGGTTGTTGTGGAGGC
>CAZJZR010000729.1:1458-2622 GCA_964550475.1 uncultured bacterium | reverse complement strand
GGCGGCGATCTGGCCACCAAACTGCGCGACACCCACACCCCCCTATTTGCCGTCGAATCCCGCCGCTCCCTGCTCGACTTCGACATCCTCGGCTTCAGCCTCAGCTACGAACTCGGAGCCACCAACATTTTGGAGATGCTCTCCCTCGCCCAAATCCCCCTGACGTGGCAGGAAAGAAGTCAAAAGGGTGAAGGGGAAAGGGTGAAGGGTGAAGGCAATTCTGTCGCACCATCCACCATCCACCATCCACCATCCACTCTTTCCTTCCCCCTCATCTTCGCCGGAGGCCAAACCGCCACCTCCAACCCTGAACCCTACGCCGATTTCTTTGACTTCATTGTCTTGGGCGATGGGGAAGAATTACTGCCGGAAATTGGGCTGGTGGTGGAGGAAGGCAAGCTGGCGGGATTGACTCGGGAGGAACTGTTGCTGGATTTGGCGCAGGTGCCCGGTGTCTATGTGCCACAGTTCTACGACATGGCGGAGGATGGATCGGTACATCCTAACCGTCCCGATGTGCCGGAGCGGATTTTGCGCCGCGTTGCTACCCCGATCCCCGCCTATTCCATTGGCCTGGTGCCCTATGTGCAAACGGTACACGATCGCCTGACGATCGAAATTCGGCGCGGCTGTACCCGTGGCTGTCGGTTTTGCCAACCGGGGATGCTGACCCGTCCCGCCCGTGATGTGGCACCCGATGCAGTGATGGAGGCGATCGCCGATGGCATGAGAGCCACGGGACACAACGAATTTTCCCTGCTCTCCCTCAGTTGTTCCGACTACTTAGCCTTACCCGCCTTGGGGATGGAAATCAAAAATCGCCTCAAGGATGAGAACGTGTCCCTCTCCCTGCCCAGCCAGCGGGTGGATCGGTTTGACGAAAACATTGCCAACATCATCGGCGGCACCCGCAACACCGGGATCACCTTTGCTCCAGAAGCGGGCACCCAACGGATGCGCGACATCATTAACAAGGGCTTGACCAATGAAGAACTGCTACGGGGGGTGAAAACCGCCTATGAACAGGGCTGGAACAAGATCAAGCTGTATTTCATGATTGGCTTGCCGGGGGAAACCGACGCGGATGTGCTGGGGATCGCGGAAACGGTGCGCTGGCTGCAACAGGAATGCCGCAGCAAAGGCCGCAAACCGATTAACTTTAAC
>CAZJZR010000729.1:0-1358 GCA_964550475.1 uncultured bacterium | reverse complement strand
GACGACTTGCAACGGGCACTAGAAGCGGCCACCGTCCCCGACTGCTCCTTTGACGGCTGTTCCCACTGTGGGGTGTGCGGCTTGGACTTTGGCCATAACGTGGTGATCCCGCCGCTACCGATCCCGGAATTTGTCGGCCACTTTACACCGCCCACCGATCGCGTCCAACGGATCCGGGTGCGGTTGGGCAAACAGGGCGATATGCGCCTAATCAGCCACTTGGATTGGTTGCGGTTATTGGATCGGGTGGTGCGTCGTGCCGCTATCCCCATTGCCTTCACCGGAGGATTCCATCCCTCTCCCCGAATTGTTCCCGCCAATGCCCTGTCCCTGGGAGCCACCAGCAGCGGCGAAATCGTTGATTTTGAACTGACTCGCCAAATTGATCCCGCCCAATTCCACCAACTGTTGGCATATCACTTACCCAGTGATATGCCCGTCTACGCGGTCGAGGAAGTAGACCTGAAAACCCCATCGGCCACCCAATTGTTGGAGCAGGCGGAATACCACCTGACCGTCACCACCAGCGACGAGACCGATCCCCCCAGCCCCAACGACTGGCAAACCTGGATCGACAAAATCCTCGCCTCCAGCGAGATTTGGACAGAGCAAACCACCAAATCCGGCAAAGTCCATTCGGTGAATCTGCGCGATCGCCTCTCCAGCCTCACCCTGGTTTCCGCCGATCACCATCCACCATCCACCATCCACCATTCACCCACTCTTCATCCACCCACTCTTAACTACATCGGCAGTTGCCGCAACGACGGCACGATGCTACGCCCAGAACACCTGATCACCATGTTGGAACAGGTGGCAGGGCGGGAGTTCCGCTTGCTGCATAGCCACCGCGATCGGCTGATTTTAGGCAGTACGGTGACCGCTGGCTCTGCCGAAGCGTCCGACTGATTGCGGGTGGGCGATCGCGATCGCTCATGCCCTGTAACCCTTAGGGCTTGTCAAGCAAGAACTTCAAACAACACACTCAGTTTCCTTGGTGCATCCTTGGTGTCTTCGTGGCTTGGTGGTAAAGGTTGGATTAACCACGAAGACACAAAGGCACAAAGAATTCACCCAGTTTTTTCAGAGAGTTAACAGCATGAACTTATATTTTTATCAACCCTTACCCCAGCTTAGGGTTGCCAGGTAGGGAGGACTGTCCCATTGCGCCATCCGGTTCAATTGAACGGCTATTTGCTGGACAATGGCTTATTTGTCACCACGTCCCCCCACGCCCGTTATCCGCTCCACTGCCGCCCCGATAGCTCCGATCCCCAGGTGTTTTACCAGGTGTTGATGCGGCGGCAGTATGGCTGTCTGGATGATTTGACTGGTGTGGGGTTAATTCTAGATTGCGG
>CAZJZR010000728.1:0-2622 GCA_964550475.1 uncultured bacterium | reverse complement strand
CCAAACCAAAACAAATTCAGACTTTCTACCATCGCCCTACCCTCGCATCGGTTGAACACCCGCTACTTAAAACGTTGACGCAATTCTCCCCCATGTCATTTATAGCCTAATGCGATGGTGAATTTGTATTACGTTAGTTGCATTGTCGATTTTGGGGGGAGCGACCCATCCTTGGCTGTGGCGTAGAATGGGATTAATTGAGAGCCAAACCTAAAAGCCAACACTGCGTGATGGTTTCCCAACCCCTAAAGGCACGTTTACCCAGTACCGAGGAGCTACCTTGCTCTGATGATACTCCTGTGGATAATGTAGGCCAAAGGCCGTCGCGAAGCGAAGATCAGAATCTGCTGCCCAATCTATTGTTATTTGCCCTGACCTTGCTATGGTCAGAGCGGGCGGATTGGTATTTCGGAGTCGATATGGCGGTCTATCACACCACTGGGGCAAATCCACGAGTGCCTGTGGTGCCAGATGCTTTTTTAAGCTTAGGAGTGGAACGTCGCAAAGGCGGTAAGTCGCGGCGCAGCTATGCCACTTGGGAAGAAAACGATATAGTACCGATTTTGGTACTGGAGATGGTCTCCCACCAAGCTAATAGTGAGTATGACGAAAAACTGGCTCTCTATGCCCAGTTAGATGTGCTCTACTACGTGATCTATAATCCGGAGTTTTGGCAGCGCGATCGCCATCAACCATTTGAGGTCTACAAATTAGCCGGACAAACCTATCAACTCCAGATGGGTGAACCGTATTGGATGCCAGAGATTGGGTTGGGGATTGGCCGCGATCGCCAACTGTTAGGTAACGTTGAACAAGAAGTCTTACGCTGGCATGACGAACAGGGCAACCCATACCCCCTCCCCGATGAAGTGATCCGTGAGATGCGGACACAACTCAGGGCAGAACGGCTACGGACAGCATTGGCGGAAGAACGGGCTGAGGCAGAGCGGCAACGAGCCAACCGTCTGGCCCAACGATTACGGGAGTTAGGCATCGATCCGGAACAGATTTGAGGCGATTAACCCGTTCCTAGGCCACATTTTCCAGTTTTGGTTTAGCCATCATCGGTTGTCAATCTTAGCAATGCGCCTATCGCTGTAACCAAATGCCACGCCACCCTGCCACCGTTGCCCCTTGGTAATCCTCACGAAAACTGTCGCCAATGTGCCAAACCGCATCTGGGGTACAGTTGTGATGCTGCAAGGCATGGTGAAAAATGGCGGCGTTGGGTTTGGCGGCACCGACAGCGGTGGAAAAGGTGACGGAATCAAAGTAGTCGGCTAATCCCAGAGCCGCTAATAAGGGCTGGAGGCGGGAGTCAAAATTGGAGATGATGCCGAGTTGGATGCCCTGCGATCGCCACCCCTCTAATGCAGGCCACACATCGTCGTAAACAAACCAGGGATCGGCAGTGGCGAAGTGGTCGTATAGTGTCGTGAAGAAGGCCGAAAAGTCGGAGAACTGCGCCAATACCCCCGCCTGCTGAAAGGTGGAGCGGGCGATCGCCGCCCACCAATTAAACTCTGCCGTGGCCAAGGCTGTGCCCTCCAGTCCACCAAAGGCCATCGGTGGTGCGGCTTTGAAACTGGCAATAAAGGCTTGGTTCAGCATGGCCGGATCAGCGTCAACCCCAAACTGGTGGGCGATCGCGCCATAGGCCGCGCCCACACTTCCCCGCACGCCAAACAATGTCCCCCCCGCATCCAAGAAAATCACCTCCGGCCTGCGGTCTGAGACTTGCGCTAACCCTACGGTGAGGGCATTCCAAGTATCGGCGTTGGACTCAGTAGTCCACATACAGTAAATCAAATGTAGAGGATGAGTCGGTTGCAGTCGGGGTGGTCGTCGTCTCTACCACCTGCCCATCGGACTCCCGCATCCGTTGAATTTGCGCTTCCAATTCCTGCACCTGCTGATCCAACACCTGCAACCGAGTTTGGATCCGCTCCCGCCGTTGCTCAATGCTTTCCAATTCTTGCTTCAACCGTTTGCGTTCCACCGTCAACTTATAAATGCTCAGATAAGCCGTCGGTTCGTTCTGCTGCCGAGGCATGGTGCTGATTTTGGGACGAATTACACCGCGAACAGGGGGTTTTTGCATGGGGATGAAGGAAGTGGATGGTGGATAGTGAATAGTGGATGGTGTTGGCTTTGGGGTGTGGAAATGGGTGGGTGATCCGGTGGCTGAGCGAAGTCGAAGCCAAAGCCGCAGCCAAGATGAATTTCTCTGCGCTCTCTGCGACTCTGCGGTGCAGTAAATGGTTTGGGGTTCTAAGCAAAAAAGCTATTACCCAATCTTAAAAACCTTTCACTGATCCCGCCAATCCTTCCACATATAACTTGATATGTCAGAATGGAGTCACCGTTACAAATCTTGAAAAATTGACGATTGTGGTTGCCAATAGTTCTGCAAATCTGACCCCATCCGCCGCTCCCACATGGGAACAGGCGGTGGGCGATCGCCGTGATTGGTTGTGGCGGGGGTGGAGTGTTCGCTATAGCTATACACGGGCGGCCACTGCCGGACAGGATGATTTGCCGATGTTGTTGTTGCATGGGTTTGGGGCGGCGATCGGGCATTGGCGGTACAACATTCCAGAATTTAGCCGCCACCATACGGTG
>CAZJZR010000727.1:0-2624 GCA_964550475.1 uncultured bacterium | reverse complement strand
ACTATCCACCATTCACCATCCACTATCCACCTTGACTTCTCCCCTACCAAACCCGCCACATCTCCCAATCCCAGTTAAAAATCGACGTATTGGGGAACTGGGTGGGGTTACCGTTGGTTTCTAGGCGACGTTGCAGTTCCAGCAGCAGCGGTTCCGGGTGGGGCAGATCGTCCACCAGTTGGTAGGGGGGGATGCGGTGGTGCAGGGCGAAGGAGGCGGTGGTACCTGCGGCGGCACCGACTGACCATTCAAAGGAATGGACTCGATAGGCGGCAGCGGCGATCGTGGTGTTGGCGATGCTTTTGCCCGCTACCAGTAGATTGTCCAACCGCTGCGGGATCATGGCACGCAGGGGGATTTGCCCCGGATAGGCGGGGCCATGTGCCCGTCGTACCCCCTCGCGTTCCGTATTACCCGGTGTTTCCGGTGGGCTGAGGGTCATGCACGGGTGAAAGTCGATCGCGTATTGGGCAATGCCAACGGAATCGGGGAACAGGGTGGAGCGGGTGCGTCGGGGTGCGTCCTCCGGAGCGATCTGCCCCATCACCACCTTGACGGACTCCAACCCGGCCAGCGCGATCCGCAGTTGGCGGTACATCGGTGCAGGTAAGGTTTGGCGATAGTAGCGATCGCTGTAATCCAGTTTAGAAATATCAATTTCGGCCACGCTGAAGCCATCCGGGTAGCCATAGCTGGGACGACCAATCAGCCGCCGCGCTTCCCGAATGTAGGGATACTTGGAGAGGCCGTGAGCCGTACCCATGGGGGTATCCAAACCTTGTAAGAAGCGGTGGCTGGTATTGGGTTGTTTGATCCCGTCCCCCAATTGGGAATCGGTTGTGCCTTGCACCAGCCAATAGTAATAGGCGAGGGCGTTTTCTTCGCCTCGTCGCAGGGTGGTCGTGCGTAGTCCTCCGCGCCATCCCCCCGGCTTCAGTTGCCCTTGCCGCTTCAGTTGCGTTGGCGTATAAATCAGATTGTCCTTGGCCGTACCGGGACGGTAATCGTTACCCCACGTCCAGTTCTGCATGGAAATTTCCCCGGGTTGCGCTGCCGAGATGCCCATGCGGGGCACTCGTGTGGTGGCACGGGGGCGGGGACTCCAGATCCGCCGATAGGTAAACACGGCATCTAAATTGGCGGTGCTGGGTCGCTCGTAGCTGAAGTCGGGGGTTGGCTCTGCGGTTGCGGCTCTGCGGTGCGCTCCATGGCGAAGGTGTAGGTGAAGCCTTGGGTGCAGTAGGGATCGGCTGTGCGGACGGGAGAGGAGGGTTCGCGATAGGACAGTGGATCTAAGCCGAGGCGATGGGGTAGTTGGGCTAAACCAATCAATTCCCCGGTTTCAGTGGCTTCGATGACGTACCAGGGAGGCGTGCTGCTGTTGGGGGTGGCGGGGACAAAGTTGAGGATGGTTTTGTGCAACCGAGGCGAGTTGCGGTATTGATAAATATCCTCAATTAGGTGGGAGAGGGGGTAGGTGTTGAGGGGTGGTTGACCGGGAGCAGGGCGATGTTGGATGGCGATCGCCCCCGTAATCCACTTGCCATCCGGACTAAACTGCAAGTCCTTGACCACAGTAGAGGGGAACCATTTCAGGGTGCCCTTACCCTTACGGGCAGCGGCTTGTAGCTGTTCCCACAGCAGCCGATGGCCATCGCGGGGGATAAAGCAGGAGGTACTGACCCAGCAGTTACCGGGGTTTTGTTCACCGTAGAGCCGCCAAATCCGCTGGCGAAATTCGTTGTAGCCTCTGGGAAAAAATTGCAGCGATCGCTGCCGCTGGGCTTCATCTAATGCCGATGTGCCCTGGCTGGAAATTTGGCCACCCAACCAGTCGGTAATTTCCGTCATGCAGACGGTGCGCCCATCCAATAAGGCTTCGTAGGCGGCAGCAGTCCCGGCTAACCCACCCCCGACAATGAATAGATCACACCCGATAGTTTGCTCAGGCGATGGAGCGGCAATACTGACCTGAGTCAACGTGCTCCCCAGCATCAGGTGGGGTAACAGCAGCAGGGATTGAATTCCACGAACAACAGACTTGGCTAAAGGCTTGGTTAAAAGCTTGGCTAAAACAGACTTAGCAACAACAGGTTTGGCGACAACGGGGATCAGGTTCAATGCCAAGAATTCGGGATCATCACCCAAAAAACTCTACTCAAAAAAATGTACAGGCAGACACTCGATCCGCCTATACAGGAGAAACATCTCTTTACTTAGCCACGTTAACCAGAAAATTGGCGATCGTCAAATCTGGCGATCGCCAAAACAAGAGAAATTACCGCAGACTTAAATGGGTTAAATGGCTTCGACGTTGCGTTCGCCCGTGCGGATACGGACAATTTGTTCCACTGGGCTAACGAAGATCTTGCCGTCGCCGATTTCGCCCGTGCGAGAAGCAGTGACAATCTTGTCGATGACCATATCAACTTGATCATCTTCCACGACTACCTCAATCTTGAGTTTTTGGAGAAACTCAACGGTATATTCAGAGCCGCGATACCGTTCTGTTTGGCCCTTTTGCCGACCGAAGCCTCGCACTTCCGAAATGGTCATCCCAACAACACCTGCGTTGACCAAGGCGATCTTCACTTCGTCCAACTTAAATGGTCTAATAATCGCTT
>CAZJZR010000726.1:0-2630 GCA_964550475.1 uncultured bacterium | reverse complement strand
ATTGTTCATCTGCATAAAGCCTTGCCATTGTTATTCAGTTTCCTGCATGGCCGCTTCTTGTTCCTGTAATGCGATCGCAATTTCTTCAGGATGTGCATCTGCATACGCCCAAACATTGACCAGATCAGCAGCACTCAGTTGAGGGTAAGCCTCTAAAAGGTTTGCATCCGTTGCGCCTTGGCGACGTAAACTGACAAACAACCAGACGGGAAGACGAGTATGGGCAATGCAAGCATCACCGCCCATCACACCAAGTGTTTTAGTAATCCCCTGCGATCGCCGACTCAGTGTTTGAGTCAGAATTTGGATGGCATCCGCTCTTTCAGTCAGTGTTAGAGCCTGGAGTTGGTTTTTAAGCTCTTGTAGTGTCATAGCGGTTACGGAAAAAGCTCTCTCCTTATTGTAGGGCCGTAATACTAAGCCTTACGACTCGCTCCGAGGGAAATACTGCTGCGATCGCCCCACCTCTCCACCCCTCATTCTCCACGCCACCACACATCCCAGAGATATCAATTGGGAAGGGAAGCGTGAGTTTGATGTGCAGCAAAATGGCTCTGTACGTGGGTCATGTCAGGTGTGGCGATCGCTGGTTGACTATGGGCAGGAATGAGTGGGGATGATTGCCGGGTTGCCACTCTGGGGATGGGTTGCAAGATGGGTTATGGGGGTGTATGGGCGATCGCAACAATCACCCCACCGCATCGCAGCCTGGTTTATGGTCATAACCTGCTGGGTTTAGGCGTTTGATGCGTCACGCTGTCACTGTCACTTTTCTAGAATGTTGTAGGCTATACGGATCAACCTAACTATAATCGCTGTGATTCAACCAAAATTCCCGAACCCTGGCAAAATGAGCCAATCTTTCTTCAATTTTCCCGATTTCACGTGGATAGAACTCTGATAAAGCATCACACAATTCTAACATCCACTGTTTGCGTGAGTAACCAGGATGAACAGTGATTACGTTTGAATTGGCAATTTGAATTTGCCCCCAACCTAATGCTCCGATTGTTAAACAGTCCCACCCCAAAAACTCAATTGGGGCAAATGTTACTCGCTCAACTTCTACACGAGTTCCTGCAACATCATAGGCCACCATCAAAACGGCAAAGACGTTCTGATCTGATTCATAGAAACGGGCGAGTCGTTCCACAGAGGTGAGATTCGGCATATTAAACTTTGTACTTAGCCGATGCGTCTTGACATCAATGACGTAATAAAAACCGTTATCATCCTCAAACGCTAGATCTGCCATTGCGCGTCGGGCAAAATTGGCAGAATAGTTTTTACAAATGTCTTCACCGAGTACCTGCTGTAAATTGCTACCAAGTACGTCTTGAATTGCATCACCAACTGCTCTGGGGCTATTGGCAGTAGTAGCAGACAAGTAATCTTCTTGAGAATTCAAGAATTCTCGAATGGATTCTTGGACTTGACTAAATTTTTCACCGTAGAAAATATGTCTTTTTGCCATTGGCGGTTATCACTCTACTAAAGAAAATAGATCAGGTTGCTCAGATTTTTTGTCATTGCGGGAATTGCGTTTCTTTTCAACAGAACGTGTTTGTTCACTCAATGTGTTTCTTTCCCAAAATACTCCTTCAGAATAGCCTTGAATCCCAGGTTCAATCTCAGCCAAGGCAAGACGTTTTTCAGCTAAACAAGCATACATTTCGTCAAGTTCTACACCATAGTATTGCCGACCTAATTTTTTGGCGACAACAGAGGTTGTGCCTGAACCTAAGAACGGATCAAAAATGACATCCCCAGGATTAGAACTTGCCAGAA
The DNA here is from genome assembly GCA_964550475.1 of uncultured bacterium. GTDB lineage: Bacteria > Cyanobacteriota > Cyanobacteriia > CAIUCS01 > CAIUCS01 > CAIUCS01. The sequence goes on along the minus strand of CAZJZR010000726.1, from coordinate 842 downwards.
TAACTTTAGCTACCAACTTTTCAGGTTTTTGGGTTGGGTGATCGGTGTTTTCTGGCATTGACCAAAAAGGAACGGTCAAATCTGTCCATAAGTTGGAGGGATGGGTCAGGCGATAGTTCCCTGTTTCGGTCATATCCCAATCTTTTGGGTTTCCATTTACGGTGTAGGGCGCGATGACTTTCCGTTTCAACTTCACCGCATCTACATTGAACGTAAAAGTGTCGGAAACTGTACAAAACCAAATATCTTCTGAGGAGTTTTTCCAGTTCTTATTTGCTCCGCGACCTTTCTCTCGTTCCCATGTGATACGATTACGGATTTTGAAGCGATGTCTAACTGCTTCAAATACAGCAGGCGAGGATTGCCAGTCACAACAAATATAGATTGAAGATGTGGGCTTTAATAAACCTTCAAGACCACCGAAACAAGCATCAAGCCAATTTGTATAAGTGTCTAAATCTGTTTTCTTGAAACTATTAGAGTTAAAGGTTTTATTGAGATTATAAGGTGGGTCAATAAATAGTAAATCAACGGATTGTTTCGGCAAAAAATCCATTACTTGAAACAAGTCTTGATTGATTGTCCGGTTGACGACTGCTTGTAAATCCACAGGTTGATCTAGCTGCAATAACCGTTGCTGATATTCCAGTTTCTCCACTTCGTTGAGGGTAATAGTTCTATTACGGGGGGCACGTTCTTTATCTTGGGACATGGTTGGCTAGAAATCGAGGGTGAAACCTAATGATTATACAAAGCAGGATTATTAGCTATTAGATTATCTAGGCGATCGCACCAATGGGGTGCCCAAATCGCAGCTTGGTTTATGGTTATAACCTGCTGTG
>CAZJZR010000725.1:0-2633 GCA_964550475.1 uncultured bacterium | reverse complement strand
CAGCAATTCTCATTATGACAAGTGATAGTTCTTTTGTACTTTGACTTCCTGAATCTATGCTGTCTGAAAACCTTATTCCTTCGTGGAATGGTTGAGGTAAAGATGGCAATCAATCCATCGAAAATAGTACAAACGCTTCAAAATGAGAATTGCTGAATTAACTATGCTCAATTAACTGTGCTGGATCAACTGAGGATGGCACTGGAGGATCTACTGGGCTGCTCCGGGACTGGGCTTGTGGGTGCCAATCAGCGAATTATCGGCATCGTAAACCGAGATGGGAATGTTGGCGTTGTCGCTGATGGTTTCCAGGGCGGTTTGCAACGTCCGTAAGTGCTCCTGCACCCCCACCTGCGCGTTGGGGTCACCCAGATAGGCCGTGGCCACCAGCGATCGCTTATACTCCGGCGTTAACCGCACCGTAATCTGTTCACTGGTGATGGTGAAGGTGCAAATTTGGGGATTGCCTGCACAGGTTTTGCGGAGATCAGTCTGAGCTTGGCGCACCGCATCGGCCAACCCCACATTCGCCTCCGCCCGGGCAAGAGCTTCGGCATAGGTGGTAATCATCGGTTGGATTTTTTGGTAATAGGTGGAGCCAGCGGGGATTTGTCTGGCGTATAGCAACGCCTGTCGCCACTGGTTCATCGCTTGCAGCCATTGGGTTTTCTGTTCCGCAATCTGGGCTTGCTGGGCAAAGTTTAACGCTTGGTTATAGGCTTTAATCGCATTTTGTTCCTGGCCAGTAGTGTTGCGGGCGACGGTGAGTTTTTGGTTATAGGCGGCCAACAGTTGTTGGGCTTCGGCAAAGGCGGAGGTGCCAGCCGGAATTTGGCTTAGTGCCTCTACTGCGGTTTGCCAATTGGCCTGTGCCAGTCGCCAACTGTCCAAACTTTGGGAGGTGCCGGATTGGGTATCGGCTTGTTTGGCGGCGGTTCTGGCTTGATCCAGTAGCTGCTGCGATCGCACCTCCAACAATACCCGCTGGTCAATGATGGTCAGATTACGTTGGTAATCCCGCAGTTTCGCCTGTGCCAATGGGTAGGCGGGACTATCGGCAGGGATGGCTTGCAATTTGGCGATCGCACCGTCCCAGCTCTGACTGACCGTGCGCCAATGATCCGCCGAATGGGGAGGATTCTGGCTTTTGTTGGCGGCATCCATCGCTTGTTTGAACGCTTGCAACACCTGATCCAACTCGGTGATCTGTTGCCGATAGGTTTGGATCAGTTGGCTGGCGGGACGATGAGCCGTCGCCCAAAAGGGAATGGCTTGCAGTTGGGCGATCGCCCGTTCCAGATCCGCCTTCGCCTCCATGACATCCCGCTGCGACTGGGCAGATTGTAAGTTCTGCGTCACCTGCTGTTGAATTTGTTGGGCAGCCGGAACGGCGGGACAGGCACCAAACCCACAGGGACGGGAAAAGAAATACACCGCTCCCACAAAGGACGCGATCGCCACCCCTGCCCCAACCGCCAGCATGGGCAGGGGAAAGGGAGCCGCGTCTGGGCTGTGTTCCACCTCAGACGGCTGATCGGCCTCGGACGGTTCAGCCGCGATCGGCGGTTCTGAGAGCGGGTCGTCCGTGGTGAATTCCGGTGCCGCTAATTCAGGAAATCGATCATCGCTCGACCCATCAGCCGTCCGGTCGGGTTGGGGCGATCGCCCGTCCGACTCGCTAGCGGTAACTGCATCGGCATCCCCTGCCAAATCCAACGGTGATAAATCCAACTCAGCAAAGACTTCCGTTAAGTTGCCTAACTCACCCCAGTCCGCTGCCGCTGCATCGGGCACCGGATCGACCAATGGTTCTACCACAGGATCAACCGGATCAACCGGATCAACCATTGAGTCTGCCGTTGACTGGCTGGCGGCATTCACCGCTGCCACCTCGCTGGTTGATTCTGGAGTGGTTACGCTACCCGTGATTACGCTACCCGTGATTACGCTACCTGCATCGGTGAATTCAGTTGCCGATGGAGCCGCCTCCATGCCTGCCATTAAGCCATCGGCAGAGGAATCAACACTGAGGGGGGTGGTAGCAGCGGCGGCAGGTGGCGGTGGTGGCGGCGGAATCGGTGGACGGGTGCGTGGGGTTGGGGCGGGCGACGGCAGCGGGGATGGCAAGGGAACGGTAAAGGTGTGGACGGCGTAGGGTTGGCGTTGGCTCAACAGCCGTAGATACAGCTTTACGCCCAAGTCAGTCGTACCCGTCGCCGCGATCTCCTGCCCAATGCTCGTTAAGTGGACAGGCAGCAGCGATCGCAGCGTTGACTCCAAAAACTCAAACACCTGACGGGGATCGGGCGTGTCGTGCCGCTTATGTTCCGCCAGAATCAGCAATTCGGCGCGATGGACAGTTGATTGAATTTTTAACGGCGATCGCGGCGGTGACTGCCATTGCTCTTGCAACAGCCGCCCCAACGTCTGCAATTCCTCTTGGTGTCGCACCGCAGTCATTGATCCAGTCCAGTCCATTCAATTGCCAGAGACTAATTTAGCCGCTCCCAACGACCCATGATCCGAGATCGTTGTTGGCGGCAGGATGGGCTATACCCACTCCACCCTTGATCCCGTCAAGGGGCGTATCCAACAGTTGGGGGATACATCCGGGCGAATAGAATAAGCCCTTT
>CAZJZR010000724.1:0-2634 GCA_964550475.1 uncultured bacterium | reverse complement strand
ATTCCACACCACCGAGTCGAACCAGTCTGAGGCTGCTCCCTGCAATACAGACATCAGGGCAGCGGGTTGGGACGTACCATCAAACCCCGTATTTTTGCCGCCAAAGCCGTAGGTGTACGGGGACAGGTGCAGGCGCGTGAACCCGGTTGGGTCACCGAGGCCAATAATGGCGGTGCGATCGCGGGGCAGATCACAACTGCCCTCCAACCCCTTCACCGTGGTAAACCGAGTCACCCCCCGCAGGGCTAAGCAGTCCTTAATCATTTCCTCGGTGGGCGGATGGACAAATCCCGGCACCACATGCGCTTCACCGCTGTAAGGACACCACATCAACTCCAGCGTCGCCAAGGGAGGCCGCTTGCCAATTTCCTCCCGGTACGCCACCAACCCCTCGGCGTGGGGGAAGTGCTGCGGCAGGTAGACAAAGCCGATCCCCGTTGTCGCCAAGACCGTCTGCACATCCGCCAACGGCAAATCCAGCCAGTTCACCCCCAACGCCTGCCAGGTTTCGACCAGCGGTTCCCCTTCCTTCGTGGGCATCCGCCGACCGCCATGCAAAATCACCGGACAGTCCGCTGCGGCCAAAATCAACGCGGTTAATGGAGCCAACGGAGCCGTGCGCGATCGCCCATCATAGGGACAGCCCAACACCAACACCGGACGGTTAGCGGCGATCGGCTGCAACTTAGGGCCAAGTTGATCATAGGCATCCAGCATCCCCGCCAACTCTTCCCCGGTCGGACGCTTAATCCGATGGGCAATCAAAAATGCCCCAATCTGTGCCGGAGTCGCTTCCTGCAACAACATCATCCGCGCCGCCTCCATGGCCTCCTCACGAGTCAAATTCTTCCCAGTGTGGGGGCCACTGCCAATTTTACGGACGAACTCACGGAAGATGGAACTCATAGGAAAGGGGAAAGGGGAAAAGCTAAAGGGTGAAGGAGAAAAGGTAAACGTCTAACTAAACCGTAACTGCCTAGCTTGCCCTCATCCTCCAACTCCTTCTCCCTAGGGAGAAGGAGGGCATTGCTAGCCCTCTCCTTGGGGAGAGGGTTGGGTGAGGGGCAGCATAAGTAGGCAATTACCTGGGCAGTTACACTAAATCACTCACCACTCATCACTATCCACCATCCACTATTCACTATCCACCATTCACCCACCCCCCACTCACCCACTCACCACTTCCACTCGCCCATTGGCCTTGACTTGGGCGGGCAACATTTGGGTGGCAAGGTGGCAGAAGTGTTGGATCGGGGGGAGTTGCAGGCGATCGCGGGTGGTGATTAGGACGACTTGGCGAGTCAGCGGGGGATCGATGCGGGATTGGTTCCCGGTATTATCGGATGATTCCACGCCCGATTCAATTGGACGAATGGCAAGGGTGGGGTCATTGTAAGCATCGATCAGGGAAGATTCCGGCAAGAGGCCAATCATGTCGCCTTGGCGAATCACGCCCCGGAAGGCATCGGGTGTATTTAACTCTAAGGCGGCTCGCAACGCCAAACCCCGCCGTTCAAACTGCTCTTGGACAATCCGCTGCATCCCATAGCCGTCTTTGAACACCACATGGGGATAGTTGGCGAGTTCCGGCCACGGGATCGCCGTGTAGCGGGTCAGGGGGTGATTCGCCGCCATCAACACCTGAATTTGTTCGTCATACAGCGACTCCACCACCATGTCTGCGCTGGTGGTGAGGAAGCGATTGTTCATGACGATCGCCACGTCCACTAAGCCATCTCGCAACACCTTGAGGGCGCGATCGCTGCCCAAGGCCGTCACGCGCAAATTCACCGCCGGATAGTCTTGGCAAAACTGTTGCAGAACCGGAGGTAAGTAGTAAGAACAAACCGAGTGGATCGTCGCCACGCACAATTCCGGTTGCTTGCCCGCCAGCAAATCAGATAATTCTTGGCTAATCAGCTTCCATTCCTGACAAATTTTCCGGGCGCGGGGGAGGAGGCGATCGCCACCCACGGTCAACTTGGTTTGGCCATTGCGATGCAGCAAGGGTAACCCTAGGTCGGCCTCTAGTGCTTGGATTTGGCGACTGATGGTGGATTGGGTCACACCCAATTGCTGCGCGGCTTGTTGAAAGCTGCCCACCTCAGCCACCGCTAAAAATGCTTGTAACTGTTCTATCCGCATGGGATGGGGAATGCACGCGATCTCTCTCTACCTCAGCCGGACTGATTAGGTGCAGCGACTGAATCAGGAGGTGGACAGGAATGAACTGACTAACAATGTCAAAACCTGACCTTAGCCGATTTGTTCACCTCAGCTTGTAGAGCGTGATACAGTTTGCCGAGGATTATGAATTCAGCGGGTAGGGTCAACCTGTAATGAAAACTTAAATTGGCATACGTGTTGCCGCATGAAATCTGTACTCTTTTTTTACACAGATCTATACAGATCTATCAGTACTTAACCCATCAACCCTCTACACCAAAGAACTGCCAAGTTTTGCATAGAGTTGCATAGAATACCTGCAAATTCCATGTACTGAAACCAACTTAAGTCGCTATTACACCTACGGCAGCTTTACGGAGTGTCAGCCTAGTGTGAGTGTTTATATCCCAGTTGAGTTACAACGCCAAATCCGTTCTCGCTTTGCTGATTGGACTACTCCCCGTAGAC
>CAZJZR010000723.1:1620-2636 GCA_964550475.1 uncultured bacterium | reverse complement strand
GGGATCGGTGGTGTCGGCGGGGTAGGGCATCAGTCCTTTGATGGCGGCAGTGGTGACACAGAACATCGACTTTTGGAAGCTGACGCAGAGCCGCACCCGCAGATCTTCCTCGCCGCGCAGGTTGTGGCGGTAGATGTCGTGCATGTAGTCGGGCAGGTAGTGGCGCATGTCTTGCATCAGCAAGGTGGGGGGAATGCCGGAACCACCGATGGGTAAGGGATCGGCGTACAACGCGCCATAGGTGAACCGCCCCTGTTCGTTGGGGATTTGGCGGGCTTGGGCGTTGTAGGAGACGGTGCCCATGAATGGGAAGGAACGCAGGAACACAGCTTCCACGTAGGGAACGGCGGTGTCGGGCAGGAAGGTGAGGCCAGCGGAGGCGGGGATGATGTCATAGCGATCGCCGCCAATCTGCACGGCATAGGTAATCGGCATCGCTGCCGCCGCTACTAGACCATCGAGAATGTGTTGCACCACGTCGGGGATGGTTTTGATTTCGCCGCGATCGTAGCGATCGGACAGTTCCAAAAACATCGGACTCATGACGCTCCAGAACTGCCCCAGCGCACTGTAGTAGGCCATTTGCCGCACCTGTTCCAACAGGAACCCGGAGAAGATAGCATTCACACTGAGAATCAGCGGGTTGTACTTGATCTTGGCCTGGATAGCTTTGCGCGCCAATGCTTCAAACTCTGGCGTATCCAAGTAGGCATCCATGCCGCCGCCGCCATGCCACAACATGGCTTTCATGCAGTATTCCGAAAACTCGTAATTGATCCGATCGTGCCACCAATGGCGGAATAGCTTGCCCGGAGACACATCGCCATTAAAGTATTTGAAAAACGGAAACAGCACCAAAAACTGGTCTTGGGAAATGTAGGTCAAGTTGCGCCAATACTCCCCCAGCACCACACCATAACTCTTGAGAATGCCGACAACTTCGGTGACATTCTCTGGCGAGTCCGGCAACAATGCCCCGCCCGTTTCCAAACGGTGGACGAGATCGGCTAAGGGAT
>CAZJZR010000723.1:0-1610 GCA_964550475.1 uncultured bacterium | reverse complement strand
AGCATGAGGGGTAAAGGGGGAAGGGTGAAGGGGGAAGGGTGAAGGGGGAAGGGTAAAGGGTGAAGGAGGAAGGATGAGGGATGATCTTTAAAACCTCAAACCTCAAACCTAAAACCCATTACCTATTACCGATCAAAATCTGTTCACTGGTAGGCTGACCACTGTTTTGTGTTGTAGCGATCGCGGGAAAATCGTTCAACAGGGCGGTGGTGGTGGGTTCTGTCCAGTAGGTGAGCCAACTGGGCTGAAGTCCTAAGGCGACAATCAATAGAGCTAAGACAATCCCAGGTGCCCGTTCTGACCACAGGACTTTGGGGAGGTTGTTGAAGGGTTCGCTGAGGCGACCGAAGAAGGTGCGGTTGACCAAGAGTAGGAAGTAAACGGCAGTCAGGCCAGTGCCAATCATCGCCAGCAGGGTTTGTGCCGGGAAGATGGGGAAGCAGCCCCGGAAAACCAGAAATTCTGAAATGAAGCCGACCATGCCCGGAATTCCGGCACTAGCCATTACGCCGATCACCATCAGGCTGCCAATCACGGGCAAGCCCCGTTCTGGATTCAACAAGCCGCGCAGGATATTGATGTCGCGAGTGCCTGTCTTGCGGTAGATTACGCCGACCAGGAAGAACAGCATGGCGGAGATCAGGCCATGGCTAACCATTTGGAACACGGCACCCAGCAAACTGAGGGGCGTAGCGGCGGCAGCGGCTAACAAGACGTAACCCATGTGACCGATGGAACTGTAGGCGACCATCTTTTTCATGTCGGTTTGGGCGATCGCGGTAAATGCCCCATACAGCACACTCACCACCGCCCAAATTGCCAACGCCGGAGCCAACACCGCCCATGGTTCGGGGAACAGTCCCAAGCCAAACCGCAACATCCCGTAAGTCCCCAACTTCAGCAACACCCCCGCCAGCAGCACAGAAATGGGCGTAGAGGCTTCGACGTGGGCATCCGGCAACCAGGTATGCAACGGCACCAACGGCATTTTGATCCCAAAGCCGATCAAGATCGCAATCAGCAGAATAAATTGCACATCCATCGACAGGTGATGGTGTTGTAGGGATTGGTAATCAAAGGTGTTGCTGTGGCTAAACCAGGCGAGTCCCAGGAATGCCGCCAACAGCAAAATCCCAGAAACAGCGGTATAGATCAAAAACTTGGTGGCCGCGTAGCCGCGACGCACGCCGCCCCAAATGCCAATCAACAGATAGAGCGGGATCAACTCCAGTTCGTAAAACAGGAAGAACAGCAGTAGGTTGTGGGCAACAAAGGCACCTGTGACCCCAATATTCAACAAGAGAATCAGGGTGAAGTAGAGCCGAGGGCGATGATTGGCCTCATCACTGCGGAATAAGGCAAGCCAGGTGAGCAAACTGTTCAACACCAACAGCGGCAACGACAACCCATCCACCCCTAACCGATAGGTCAACCCCAGCGGAGCCAGCCACGGCAGATTTTGCTCAAACTGTAAGGTGGGATCCGCCGGATTGAACTGCACCGCCAACACAACGGTCACGCCAATCGTCAAGCCGATCGCCCCCAGCGAGATCCAGCGATACACTTTAGCCGTATCTGACTGGGGGATGAGCCAAAGAATGGCGATCGCA
>CAZJZR010000722.1:0-2638 GCA_964550475.1 uncultured bacterium | reverse complement strand
CCCACCCCACCCCCATGCGCGACTTCCTCAAATACACCTTTGCTACCCTCGTCGGGCTGTTTTTGTTTATCTTCCTCAGCATGGCCGGTCTGTTCAGCCTGATCTTGACCTCTGCTAAAGACAGTGGCCCCAAGGTGAAGGATAAAACCGTGTTGCTGTTCGACCTGTCCCAACCCATTCGCGACACCAAACCGGACGTTAGCCCCACCGAAGCCTTTGAGGCAGCCCTATCCAACGACGAGCGAGTGTTGACGCTGCGGCGGGTGTTGGATGTGTTAGACCACGCCAGTCGTGATCCCAAGATTGTTGGCCTCTACCTTTACAGTAGTGCTGGGGGTAGTGCCAGCAGCTACGCCACATTGAAGGAAATTCGCCAAGCCTTGGCTGACTTTCGCAAGGACGGCAAGCCGATTTTTGCTTACCAAACTGGGTTTAGTGAGCGGGAATACTACGTTAGTTCGGTGGCGAATACCATGGCTGTGCACCCCATGGGTTTGCTGGAAATTAACGGCTTTAGTTCCCAGTCGCCGTTTTTGGCTGGGGCACTGCAACGGTTAGGTGTGGGTGTACAGGTCGTGCGGGTGGGTAAATACAAGGCGGCGGTGGAGCCATTGTTGCTGACGCGCCAAAGTCAGGAGAATAAGCAGCAAGAACAACGACTGTTGAATGATTTGTGGACTGAGTTTTTGACCGAAACCAGCCAAGCTCGTAAACTTACCCCGAAGGAACTTCAGGCGATCGCAGATAGTCAAGGTTCCCTCACCGCAACGGAAGCCAAACAACGCAAGTTGGTGGATCGGGTGAGCTACGCCGATGAAATCACGAGTGAACTGAAAGAGTTGACCGATAGCGATGCCGACAGTACGTCCTTTCGACAAGTCAGCATCACGACCTACGCCAGAGTGGTGGATGCGAAGCGGGAAAATGAAGATGATTTCTTCAGTTCCGATAATCAGATCGCCTTGGTCTATGCTGAGGGCGAAATTGTTAATGGTCAAGGTACAGCCGAGACAGTTGGGGGCGATCGCCTCGCTCGGCAGTTGCGCTCCCTGCGGTTAAACGCGGATGTGAAGGCGATTGTGCTGCGGATTAATAGTCCTGGCGGCAGTGCCACCGCTTCCGATGTGATTCAGCGAGAGGTGATTTTGACTCGCAAGGTCAAGCCCGTCATTGTGTCCATGGGCGGTTTGGCCGCTTCCGGTGGTTACTGGATTGCTACCTATGCCGATCGCATCTTTGCCGAATCCAATACCATTACAGGGTCGATTGGCGTGTTTGGTGTGTTGCCGAATGTGCAAAAACTTGCTAACAACAACGGCATCACCTGGGATGGGGTGAAAACGGGCAAATATGCGGATAGTGACTCGATCTCCCGTCCCAAAACCCCCCAGGAATTGGCTCTGTATCAAAAGTCGGTGAACGAGGTTTACGACCAATTCATTACCAAGGTGGCGGAATCGCGCAAATTACCGAAGGCGAAGGTGGCTGAAATTGCCCAAGGGCGCGTCTGGTCTGGTAAAGCGGCGAAGCAGTTGGGGTTGGTGGATGAGCTAGGGGGCTTGGACGATGCGATTCAAGCGGCTGTGAAAAAGGCTAATTTAGGTGACGATTGGCGAGTGGAGGAATACCCCAAACCCCGCAGTTTCGAGGAACGCCTGTTCCGGCGGTTCACCACAGATGCGCGGATGCAGGCGGGGCTACGGGTGTTACTGCCCGATTTTGTCCAAGCGGCCATGGTGGGCGATCGCCTCGACACCGTTGATCCATCGGCCTTTGAACCCTTCAGCCATGAATTGATCAAAATTCGTGATGATTTGGCGATGTTGCGATCGCTCAACGATCCCATGGGGGTGTATGCCCGCTTACCGTATAACCTGCAAATTCGTTGATTGGGTAATGGGTAATGGGTGATGGACACTTCGATTCATCTGGGATGGGGGCAGTTGAACTGCCCCATCCCAGGATGCGTATTGTTCGAGGTGTTCTCATCGGTAATGGGTACAGGAGTTTGGAGTGTTGAGATTGTCAACAGTTGAGGCGCGATCGCGAATTTCTGTGGCAAAGTGAATGGGTAATGGGTAGGTGGTGGATAGTGAATGGTGAATAGTGGATGGTGGTGAGTGATGAGTGATGAGTCATTCACTCCCTCTATCCCTCATCCTTAGTAGCTACTTCCCCTTCCTCCCTTACCACTCACCACTCATCACTTACCACTCACTCCCCACCGACAAAGGAGACTCCCCATGGGCGAATTTTTTGGATTTTTGATTGTGCTGGCGTTGGGTGGGTCTACCCTGGCTGGTTCGGTCAAAATTGTCAACCAAGGAAACGAAGCCCTAGTGGAAACCTTGGGCAAATACAGCGGCAAAAAACTCACCCCCGGCCTCAATTTCATGGTTCCGTTTATTGACCGTGTGGTCTATCAGGAAACCATCCGAGAAAAGGTGTTGGACATTCCACCACAGCAATGTATCACCCGCGATAACGTTTCCATCACTGTGGATGCCGTGGTCTACTGGCGCATTCTCAACTTGGAAAAAGCCTATTACAAGGTGGAAAATCTGCGGATGGCGATGGTTAACTTGGTGTTGACCCAAATCCGCGCCGAGATGGGCAAATTGGAACTGGATGAGACGTT
>CAZJZR010000721.1:0-2640 GCA_964550475.1 uncultured bacterium | reverse complement strand
GGCGTTCCGATCGCAGAATGTCACTGGCGGGATCGGTGGTCGGTTTGAGGGGTTTCAGAGCCATAGTAATTACTCAGCTATCCAAATTTGGATCGGGTTGATCTGACCTAAGTCACGGTTCAAGATGTAGGGACTGAAAACGCAGAAAACAGTGGATTTAAGTCATCAACAACCGTTTAGAACAATCGCGTTAAAGTTAGCTTGCCTGTAAAACTCGGTTGGTGGACAGTCACGAATGCGATTCCTCTACGGGTTTGATCGAATCATGGCAAATCTATATCAAAATCAAACATCGGCATACCGTTAGAGGATGCGGTTGAAATAACAATTAGGTAGCGATGAATCAGGAATCAACCACTATTAGCAGCTATGGGCAGCCAATCTAACGCCTCTACTCTAACCCTTCTCCCACTTGACCCAGGATTTGTTTAATCCTTTCTAAAGTAACCTGAATTGCCGCTTCGGTGGTGGGCGACAGTTCATCCCCTACCTCAAAATTGATCCCCGGTATCAACACCCAGTAAGCGGTCGGGCTGGCGTGATAAAGCTGATAGGTCAGGCACAGCAGCGATCGCGGGTCGCCATGATGCCCCCATTTCACGGGTTGATCCCGTTGCTCTGGCTCTAGGATTAATGGCTGCACCTCCACCGTTGCGGGACTTTCCGCCTCCACCGCCACCGCATCGACAAAAATCACCGTTGTGGCAAGGGCGATCTCTGCCGCCAGTTCTGGGGTGAGTTGCACACAGGCGTGCGATCGCACATTCGCCAATTCCCACTCTGCAACCATTTCAGCCACCCGTTGTCCCGCCCCATCATCATTGCGGAGGGTGTTGCCGTAGCCAATCAGGAGGTGGGTCATAGGGGAAAGGGGGTGGGTGGAAAAGTGAGAGAGTGGGAGAGTGGGTGGGTGATTATTCGGTTGGCTAAGTGTCCGTTGGCTTCGGCTACGCTTAGCCAACGGACGCTCAGCCAAGGGTTACTTAGGGTTTGAGCGCGGTCTAGCGTTCCTTGAGCGTAGTCGAAAGAAACGCTGAACCGACAACAGGACGTTGCGATCGCCGTCACTTTAAGCAATCCCGATGGACTTGACTTGTTATGGGAGAGTTGAACCAGTAGGGTGCGTTACGCTTCGCTTTTCTTGTATGCCGTAGGCTATACAGCACCCTACTATACCCAAGCTTTTCAGTGTTTTCGGTAAATTGTCGTGAATAATGCAGGTTAGGGCAGCGAACGGTTATGGTCTGGCAGGTTCTATCATCCGGTTCGATAATAAATTCATGCCATGGAGGTCACTGCCGATGTCCTACAGTCAGTTCAAAACTCTGGCAAGTGTGAAGGAAGCGTTTGGACTTGCATCGAAGGCAGGAGTGCGGTTTTTACCAGAGCTAGATCCGATCGCCCCATCCCCAACCTTGAAGAGTTTTCTGGATTATAGTTTGCCTGTAGCGATCGCATCGGGTAGCGAAAAGGCGCGATCTGAATTAATCATTAGCCCCGTTCTATTAGAAATCCGACAAATTTTGCACCAGCGGATTAGCTTTTTTTCGGGCGAAGACTTTACGGTTGATGAAACCGTGGGACTCAATGGCACCTGTGATTTTTTGTTGAGTCGATCGCCAGAATTGATCGATATCGAGGCTCCGGTGTTTATCTTGGTGGAAGCGAAGAAGGCAGATTTGAAGTCCGGGTTGGGACAATGTGCAGCGGAAATGGTGGCGGCTCAACGATTTAATCAGATGAAAGGGCAGGCGATCGCGACAATTTATGGCTGCGTCAGCAATGGCACCCAGTGGCGGTTTATGCAGTTGCAGGAGAACCTACTAACGATTGATTTGCATGATTACCCACTGCCACCTGTGGAACAGATTTTGGCGTTTTTAGCATGGATGGCTGAAAACTAAGGGATCTGCAAATCAATAAAGTATCCATACCGCTAACTGTAGAGACAGGGCAATGCCGTGTCCCGTCACCGACCACGGAGATGTTCTCTTTCCGCAACTCCCTGAACCAACGGTTGGCTTGAGCGCAGTCGAGCGTTCCTTGAGCGTAGTTTAGCGTTCCTTTCGACTACGCTCAAGGAACGCTAAACCGACGAACGAACGCTGCGATCGCGGTTCTTCTCAGCCAGTCTTATCCACTGAAGTTGCCATTGAGGAGTTGCGGATCAGGTCAGTACCACGTTAGAGTAAAGATACGCTAGTGATATTCGATGACTCAATCAGATGAAATATCCTAGGAGCTTTGGGGTCTTTTTTGACGAGGTGTTTTCTGTGATCTCCTTATCCCCTCGTATTGGATCACGCAGTTGGACTACCCTAAGCTTTGCTTCTACCTTACATCTTTGTCACATTTTAGATTTGCTAGTCGCCAAAGTGCCGCGAGATTGCCGTGACGATGTGCGTTTAGGGTTACAAGAAGCGTTAGTAAATGCGGCCAAACATGGAAATCATTTAGATCCTGGTAAGAAAGTTCTTGTTCGTTTCTCGGTGATTGATCACGATTATTGGTGGGTAATTTCTGATGAGGGCAGTGGATTTCACTGCAATCCAGAATACATTTGCCCCCTACCGGATGAGGAAGATGAATGTGGACGAGGATTGTACATCCTCCATCGTGTGTTTGACTCTGTGCAATGGA
>CAZJZR010000720.1:0-2642 GCA_964550475.1 uncultured bacterium | reverse complement strand
GGCTAACTATCTGTTGCCAGTGGCAGCTCCGATTGTTCTATGCATGGCCACGGGCACGATGGTCATGTTGAGCGAACGGCTGCGGGAAACGGACTTACTGAAGCAGCAAATTGCCGAATTGTGGCAGCGTTACCACCAAGATTTGGTGATTTCTACTGAAGTTCCAACTCAGTCCTTAGCGCGATCGCCCTTCACGTCCGCCAGTCGCGCCCAGCAGTCAACCGTCTTACATCGCAATGGTCTACACCGCAGCAAGGTATCCAAAGTTACCCAACTGGCGGAATTGGCCGAACAATTTGGCCGATCGCAGTCCACCCAAGCGGCGATCGCCCAAAGTTTATCCTTTGGGCTGTTGGCCTCCGACTTTGAAGGGCGGGTATGGTTCTGTAATCCGGTCGCGTCAAGTTGGTTGGCCATTGCTGTGGGCAGTCAATTGCCGCACCAATTGGTACCCACTTGGTTAAGCCAAAGCCAGTGGGAAGCCAGTTTGGTTCAACTAAAGGCCAACTGTCCAGTCAAATACGTCGATCTGCAACGGAATGATCAATGGTTTGACTTGTTATTGCAACCGATTCTGCACGCCGCACCAATGATCAATCAACCCCTGAATCGCTTGCAGGGATTTTTATTATTGTTGGAAGATGTTAGCGATCGCAAACGCACAGAAACAGCTTTACAAGAAGCCAAAGAAATGGCAGAGCGAGAAGCCGATCGCAGTGCTGCTGCTAACCGGGCCAAGAGTGAATTTTTGGCGAATATGAGCCATGAACTCCGCACCCCTCTGAATGCGATTCTCGGTTTCACCCAAGTCATGAGTCGGGATGCATCGATCAGTCCAGAACATCAAAGTTATCTCAGTATCATTAACCGCAGTGGGCAACACCTGTTGCAACTGATTAATGATGTGTTGGAAATGTCTAAAATTGAAGCGGGTAAAATCAAATTACACGAAACCCGTTTTGACCTATATTATCTCCTCGCCAGCCTAGAGGAAATGGTTGGCGTTAAAGCCAGCACAAAACAGCTTCAGTTAATATTTAATCGAGATGAGACAGTCCCTCAATACATCATTGCCGATGAAGGTAAATTGCGCCAAGTCTTGTTAAATCTATTAGATAATGCAATTAAATTTACCACCGATGGTTTTGTCAGGATGACGGTGCGGTATGGCGATCGCACGCCCAATGCCAATCACTCAGTCTATCTGTTATTTGAAGTTGAGGACAGTGGATTGGGAATTTCCCCGGACGAACAGAGTAATTTGTTCAAACCATTTGTGCAAACTAAAACGGGTCAAGCATCCCATGAAGGAACCGGACTGGGCTTAAGTATTAGTCGCAAATTTGTCAATTTAATGGGGGGAGATATCACTGTTCAAAGTACCCCTGGTCAGGGAAGTTTGTTTAAATTTTCTATTCAAGTCCGCCTCACCGAACCCGTTGCCGCTCAGGTAATTCTAGACCATCGCCCCATTATTGCCCTAGCTCCCAACCAACCAACCTATCGGATTTTGATTGTTGAAGATCGGTGGGAAAGTAGTCAATTTTTAGTTAAGTTATTAGCCCCTTTAGGCTTTGCGATTCAAGAGGCGAGTAATGGGCAAGAAGGCGTTAACCTATGGGAAAGTTGGCAACCCGACTTGATCTTAATGGATATGCGAATGCCGATTATGGACGGCTACGAAGCAACTCGCCACATCCGCAGTTTAGAAGCCGCTAACCAGTTAGCAGAAAAGGTTTTTCCCCCGCTGCGTACTACCCATGAGTTATCCACAAATCTGCCCCCTCACCATGTAGCTCTCACCACTGCTTCTAGGATGCAGCCTCGGCGAGATGAGGCACACCGTCCCCAAGGTAAACCGACCAAAATCATTGCACTCACCGCCAGCATTTTTGAAGATACACGGACGGCAGTTTTAGCCATTGGTTGTGACGACTTTATTCGCAAACCCGTTGAACAGTCTATTCTGTTTGCCAAGTTGGCTGAACATCTGAAACTTCAGTATATTTATGACGATGCCACACCCTCGGTCATAGAGTCAGCCGCCCATCATCAAGGGTGGACAGATCAGCCCTCAAAACTACACCATGATGCGTTACATCATTCCACGTTAAATTCAGAAGGATTTAATTCAGAAGGATTTAATTCAGAAACATTCAATGCAAAATTAATTGGTGATGTAGTTGGTAATAATGATGTAGTTGGCAATAATTCTGGCATCAGTACAGCGATCAATTCCTCGCTGAACCAGTCGGACAATTCCACATCCCCCTACACTGCAAAGGGGATAAATGATGGGGAAAACCATGGCCGATCGCCGCTCACAGGATTCTCCAAATTGGCGATCGCTCATCTGGACATTGAAGCAGCCATCCATGAATTGCAAGAAATGCCTAGGGAATGGATTTATGAATTAGAAAATGCCGCCATCAAAGGGTTTGACAATCACATTTTGCGGCTGATTGAAGCCATCCCTAATCCCCATTCCAGCCTGGCTCATGCCCTCAGGGAGTGGGCAAACCAGTTCAATTTTGAAGACATTATTCAACTAACCAAACAGATCCAATAGTAACCGTTCACATTCCCCCATGGGAAAAGTGTTGCGGGGCGTATCCAACAGTTGGGGGGACATCCGGGCGAAT
>CAZJZR010000719.1:0-2646 GCA_964550475.1 uncultured bacterium | reverse complement strand
TCAACGGGCAGTAAGAGGACGTATTCATCCCCCTCCAACTCCAAGGTTTGCTCAATGTAACAACTCAAGGATCTCCCTTTTTCATCAAATACGGTTACGGTGGGGGTATCCATAGCACCTTTTCTCCAGTAATTTCTTCCAGCAACGGTTTCCAGTTCAGTTGACTCTGCTGATCCGGTGGCGATGGGCACTGCCGATCGCACCAAATAGCACAATTGCGATAGTTCGCAGGATATTAAGTACTATCTGATACTTTTTTCCTAAACGATTCCACAAATGCTGATGCAGTTTCACATCCTAACCTATTCGGGTGAATCTGACGCGATATCTGCCGATCGCGACCCGGATAGAGGGGAGGGTTGAGGCGATCGCGCTCTTCTCTCGTCCAACCATTGTTGCAGAATAATGGCCGCAGCTTTACGGTCAATTATGGCTTTATTACGGGATGGAGCCATATTTTCAGCTTGGATCAGTTGCTCGGCTTGGATGGAGGTGAACCGTTCATCCACGTATTCGACGGGCAATTGCAGCGCGTTGGCGAGTCGCTGGGCAAATTTTTGTACTTGACGGGCTTGGGCACCAATTTCGCCGTTGAGCGAGTAGGGCAAGCCAACGACGAGGGTCGTGACCTGTCGTTGGTCAACCCATTGCCGCAGTTGCGCCACATCCTCGGCAAAGGAGGTGCGGTGGATCGTAGTCAGTCCGGTGGCAATCAGCCCGGTGCCATCGCATCCGGCCACGCCGATGCGTTTGCGTCCCACGTCTAAGCCGAGGGCGGAGATGCGTGTCATGGAGGAGTGGGGGAGTGGGTGGGTAGGGGAGTAGGTGGGTGGGAAAGATTGCCGTTCCTTTCGACTGCGCTCAAGGAACGGC
Source organism: uncultured bacterium (assembly GCA_964550475.1). Taxonomy (GTDB): domain Bacteria; phylum Cyanobacteriota; class Cyanobacteriia; order CAIUCS01; family CAIUCS01; genus CAIUCS01. The sequence continues at coordinate 1,773 of CAZJZR010000719.1, read as the reverse complement.
AACGGAAAATCGTCATTAGGGTAGGGGCGAACTGCCGTTCGCCCGTACAGATTGGTGTCCAATCACCCAATTGATCGGCAATCGCTTACGTCGGGTTGAGGGGTGGGTTGGACGATCGCCCATTCCCGGCAGCCGAGTCGGGATCGGGGGGGAGGGGTTGCGGGGATCGGGGTTTGCGGTTGGGTTTGAGGAAGAGGGAGTGGGAAGGAGGGGTGAAGTGGGGCGATCGCCCGCGTTGGGACGAAGCCATGGAAATCCGACCGGGGACGGGCTTGCGGGCGGGTTGGAGACTTTGCAACACTTCCGCTAACGGCACTTCCAGATTCACTGCTTTGGTTTCCCGCAACTTGTGCCACACCGAACGGGACATCATTTGGGTGTGTTCAATCCGTTCCGCGCCGATTTGGGTCAGGTAATCTTCCCGTTCGGTTTGGTAGTCGGTGGAACTGAGTTGGATTGATTGCGGCGGCACAGTTTGCACTAAGCGGGACAGTTGGCACAGCAGTTCCAAATACAGCCAGGTGTAGGCCGGATGCACGGTTAAATCCAAGACATGAGGCCGGGAACCGTCTTCACAAATTTGGACGCGGAAGTAGCCGATCGCCGCTTTCCGTTGTTGCTCAAACACATAGCCGCTGACGATTTGGGTGGGGGTGGTGCGCTGCCGCAATCCCGCCGCCAGATTTTCGACAAAGCCCGTGCGGAAGTCGCTGATGTGGCGATCGAACACCTGCCTGACCAGAGGCGGCATGGCAGCGGTGTCCAGTTGATACAACAACTTGGCATCGGCATTGCTGACGGGTAACAGGTTCGGCAACTGCGGTTCCCGCTGCGCCAAGGTGGTGAGGATATCCGCCGAGATCGCCCAATAGGTAATCTGCGCCAGCGATTGGAAGCCATTGTGACGGTAGAGGGCGATCGCGGCGGCATCGTTGACATTCACCTCTAGCAGCCACGTCCGCGCTTGCCAAATTTCTTCAAAACAGTAGCGCAACAACTGCGACCCCACATCCCCCGGCAGCAAGCCCGCCTCCGGATTCAACGCCAACGGATTCACTACCACCCGTTCCACTCGCCAGGTACTTTGGGTGCAGTTAAACGGCGATACCTGAATCAACCCACACACCTGCCCCGCCAACTCTGCCACAAAGCCGCAGTAGGCATATTGCAGCGGATTGGGGAACAGACTCAGTACCTTCATCGGCCCATACCAGCGGCGAAATCGCTCGAAGGCCATCATTGCATCCAGTAACAGTTGACTTTGAATCTCCGGTTCCTGCGCCAGCAAACCCTGCACAATGTCAAGGTCAGAGTGCTGCACTGGACGAATGACCAAACTGAGTGGAGAGGGGGCGGATGCCGTCATGTTAAAAGGACGTGGAAGGAAAAATGGGCAAGTTGAAATTCCCACTCGGTGACTCATCTGCTCCCTGACCCATGGAGCGGCTTACGCATGAACTTACGCATGAAATGACCCAGCGGTCAGTTCCAGATGAACACCAGTTATCACCATCATAACCTCTATAATTCCGTAATTCCGGAGCAGGGGGTGGGGGAGTGAGTGAGTGGGAGGGTGGTGAGTGGATGTGTGGGTGGGGTGGGTGGGGACGGTGGAAAGGAGATAAGTGCGCTGGATCAGGGACGAGCGTGAAAATAAAATCCCCAATCACACGGTAGGGGCGAACGGCAGTTCGCCCTTATAGGTTTGGGTCTAGGTACATGATTTATTTGCAAATCCTTAACCGATTACTAATTACCGATTACCAATTACCG
>CAZJZR010000718.1:0-2654 GCA_964550475.1 uncultured bacterium | reverse complement strand
TTGCGTCAAATTCGTGAATCAGGCGAGATTGATAGCAGCGACGACCTTGGGGGGTGTCAATACAAAATTCACAGGTGCCGGGTTCGCCGCTGGTGAGTACCTGCCGCATCAACCCTTCCCACTCGTCCACTAACGCATCGGGGATGCCCAATTCTCGGTGCGTTTTGCCGATGAAATCTTGGGGAATCAGTCCCGTGGCTTTGACAATGGCAGGGTTGACGTAGGTATGGCGCAGGTCAATGTCTAAGCGGGCAATAATGTCGGGGACGTTTTCCACCAAGCCGCGAAACTTTTGCGAGTGCTGGCGAGATTGTTCCAGATCCGTTTGGGCTTGGGTGCGTTCTTGGTGCAGGGCGATCGCGGCGGCGGCAGCTTGTAACAAGTCCACTTCGGCCATATCCCAGCGACGGGGTTCGACACAGTTATCAAACCCAATGAACCCATAAAACGCTCCATCGACCATCAAGGGCAAAATCAAAATTGATTGGACAGATTGGGACTGTAACAAGTCTCGTTCCGGTGCCGGAAAGTCCATCACGGGGCCGGCCAAAATCTTGCCCTGTTGCAACAACTCTAACCAGCGCGGCACCCAGTCTGTGTACACCAAGTTTTGTAATTTGGGATGATCTAAGCGGGATGGAATGCCGGGGGCGCACCACTCGGCCTGTTGGCAGGCGATCGCTTGGTTGTCCGCGTTCCAATCATTGCGGAAAAAATAAGCTCGGCTGGCTTCCGCTGCCTGTCCCAAAATCGTCATGACTTGGGTGTAACAGTTCGATTGAGCGGCGGCAGTCGCAGTCACAGAGTCCGCGATCGCATGTTGTGCCAGTAACACTTGCTGCACCTGCACCAGAGCCGCCAGGTAGCGTTCCCGCTTTAGCAATCGGCTTTGCGCTTGTTTGTGGGCGGTGATGTCGGTGAAGGAAACCACAACCCCCGTTACCAGTGGAACAGAGCGGCGATCGCGGGTCGCTGGGAGAGTGGCATCAGGCAGGCGATCGCCCAACGTCGTGCTGAAATCCCCGCCAAACTCAACGCTAGTGTCAAATAAAGGTTGGGAGTTAATCGAAATCCAGGTTAAGCTGCCATCCGGTTTGTGTACGCCCATGATCACATTGCTACACGCCACCCCAGTCCGTAAGGTCACCTCCGACGGATGCTCATGCATCGGAAACGGACGACCATCTTCCCGAATCGTCTGGCGGGCAAAATCGCGGGAGGTGTGGTGCAGCATTTGCTCGCGGGACAGCCCCAGAATTCTCTCGGCACTGGCATTGCAGGTTTCAATACTGCCATCCGCCCGATGGATCACAATCCCCTCCTCCATCACCGCGATCACCGAGCGATACCGCGCCTCATTTTGCCGCAGCGTTTGTTCAATCTGCTTGCGTTCGGTAATATCCTGAGCCAACAGATAATATCCCAATACCTCATCATCACTGCTAAAGTGCGGCACATAGTTGACCAGGAAATGATGCTCTTCCCCCTGCAAATCGATCAAACTATCTTCGTGGGTGACTTCTTCCCCAGTTAGGGCAGCGGCGATGTAGGGCAGGATGCCTTGGTAAATCGGCTCACCCAGTAATTCGGCAATGTGCCGCCCAACAATTTCCGCCGCCGGGATCTGGTACCAGTCCTCATACTCGCGATTGACAAACCGGAAACACAGGTTTTGATCGACATAGGCGATCCGAGCCGGGATAGAGTCAATAATCAGACGAATTTGACTGGCACTTTCATACAACGCTGATTCAGTCGCTTTCTGTTCGGTGATGTCACGGGTGGCGCAGATCACCATCTGGTCGGAGATGGGCACCAGTTTGGCGGCAAACCAAACGATGCTTTCATCAATCGGCAAACTATATTCAGTTGTGACAATGGTTTGGCTGGCAAGGGCTTGGTGAATCAGGTACAGGCAGCGATCGGCTTGGGGCGGCGGAAAAACGTCGTACAGGGTTTTGCCAATTAATTCGTGGGCGGGTTTGTAGAGCAGGTCGGGGTTGCAGGGGGGAATTTTCACATAGCGGCCATCGGCATCAAAAATGATAATCAGGTCGCTGGTGGCTTTGAACCAAGCTTCTAGTTCGTCACTGGTGAGCAGGTTGGAGTCGGCGGTGGGCGACGGGACTGGGCTGAAGGGATGGCTGGCAACGGGTGAAATCGGGTTGGTTGGGGGGGTGCGGAGGCGAGTGATCAGGTGCCCCAACCGCCCCAGCCGATCGCGGAACAGATAATCCATCGCCCCCTTAGCCAAACAGGCGATCGCCAGTTCCTCCTCCTCCAAATCGGTGATCACGAGGAGGGGAATTTGTAAGTCCCACAGTTGGATCAGATGTAGAACGTCTAAGGGAGAGAAGTCAATTAACTCGGTATCCGCCAGAATTACAGCAGGGCGTTGCATGGCGATGGGCGATCGCAGCTTCCGTTCCAACCCTTGGCGCGAGTTGACCCACTGGGGCAGAGGTTGAAAACCCTGCCGCCGCAATTCCTCCAGCACGGTGTTAAACGCGGCTGGTGTCGATGAGACGAGTAATAGAGGCAGCGATCGCACGAAGGAATTGGACAAGTTTTAGATACAAGTTTTAGATAAATGATCAGGTAGATATAGCCGCTTGCGGTGGAGTGGGCTATGCCCGCTCCACTCAAACCCTTAA
>CAZJZR010000717.1:0-2658 GCA_964550475.1 uncultured bacterium | reverse complement strand
ACACCACAAATCCCGTCTCTTCCCCTTGGGCTGCTTGCCAACTGCGGGCATCGTGGTACAGGTCTTCTAGGGAAATGCTGAACAGGGCTTCTTTAAGTTTTTGGGACAGTCGTCGCCACAGGGTAAAGGTAACCCAGTCTTGTACTTGGTTCGCTTCTGGGGTGTGGTGGGGCAGCGGATCAATGGTTTCGCCCACGGCTTCCAGGATTTGCCCCAGGGAAATTTGGGCGGGCGATCGCGCCAGTTGATAGCCCCCTTGGGAACCTCGAATGGACTCCACCAAGCCAGCCCGACGCAATTCAATCAGCAATTTTTCCAGATAGGGTGCGGGTAAATCTTGCCGTTGGGCAATGGCACGGACTGGCGCAGGCCCATAGCCCGGTTGAAAGGTTAAATCCAGCATGGCTTTCACGCTGTAATGTCCACGGGTAGTTAATTTCATCCCCTCATGACTCATGGTTACGGCTTAGTGGTGTGAGTAATGTGATGTATCCCCAACACGGGAACCACACCGCTACAAACCACACCGTTTGGTTGTAACCGTTCACTCCCTGTCAGGGGAGGCACAAGCGAGCTACGCCTGCAACACTGTTCCCATGGGGGATGTGAACGGTTACGTTTGGTTCAATCTATTAGTTCAATCTATTAGTTAAATCGATTGATTCAATCTATTGGCTGAATCATATTGGGTTCAATCATATGTTGATGCACCTCAATCCTTCCAGTCAAAACTTCCGGTCATCACTGATATGCACAACTGACCGTGACAAATACTGACTGCGACAAATACTGACCCTCAAACATCAACCCACAACTTCAGTGCCAGCATTTCAGTTCAACTATTTTGGGGTAACCGTTCACATCTCCCCATAAGAAAAGTTTGCGGGCTACGCCCGCTTGTTCCTCCCCGTCAGGGGAGTGAACGGTTACATTTCGGGGCAACTATTTCAGTAGTATTTCAGTACAACTGTCGATGTCTCGATCGCCTTAATACCACTCCCATGATTGACAGCATTCATGCCATGGATTGATCGCCATAGTGATTACGATTCAGGTGACAACAGGTTGCAATTAACTGACAACCAGTAGAAACCCAGTCGGATTCACAAGCGGCTTAAACCCTTTGCCTATGGTTCATAGATAGGCAAAAAAGCAATAGGCAACCCTTGCTTGGCTACTAGATCGTGCAGGCATGATTAATGACTCAAATTGATCACTGAATGGGTGAATTTGCATCAGTAGCGATCGCATTAGTCTAATCTAGACTAAATTAATCCGAGTGGGTATTTGAAACGCTGCTTTTGCTGTGACCAGTAGACGCAAAAGCAAGTACCCATTTACCGTTGCAAACAGTTGCTCAATTCGGCTGATCGTTTCAACTGACAAAAAAGCAGGTTTCTAATTAAATTATTTCAATGTAAATCTCCAGATTCGGTTGGAAGTTAATTCAGCTAGTGTAATATAGTGATTGCAAGCTGTTTATAAATTAATTCGGCTTGAGCATTTATTCATTGAGTGTCAAGATTGCAGTCTAAGTTAATGAATAAGAAGAAGAAAGTAGAGCCATTGGTTGGTGAAGCCCTCCTAAAACGGGTAAAAGAGTTGGAGCACCTTAGCAAAGAAGATAAGGCTAAGGAATGCGGTTACTACACTGTTACGAAAAATGGTGTAGAACGGGTGAATATGATGAAATTCTTGAATGCCCTGATTGATGCAGATGGCATTACCTTAGACAATAAACAAGGGGAAAACGGTCGCGGTGGTCGCAGTGCAAGCTACCGGATTAGCGTACAGTCAAATGGCAACTTATTGATTGGTGCGGCTTACACAAAAAAAATGAATCTTGCCCCTGGTGACGAGTTTGAAATCTCCTTAGGGCGTAAGCATATCCATCTTAAACAAGTGGATCGAGAAGGCGATGAGGATGAGGAACTCGACGACGATGATATGTATGAAGAGGAAGAGTAATCTTACGTTGGTTAAGTAATTTTAGCCATCGTCCTCCTATGCCTTAACCCATCACCTCAGGATTTGTCCAATCATTAATCACCGATTTGTTGGTTGGTTATGGGGGCAATATTTCGGTTGTTCAACAATTTGATCACCGATTGGTTGATCACTGATTGATGATCAGATCTACACTCGTTCGACAAGGGTTGGAAAACCCAACCCCTACAATTACAGCGGTGCTTTTATTGATAGAAGCATATCAGTGTATCTCACTTTAGATGGTGTGGTACTGGAAACCCGGTTTCTTCAAGAAGCCGGGTTTCTGGGTAATGAACATCCGGGATGCACCCAGCACCTCTGCAATGTCTAGTCATGATAGGGCGGATCTCAAAGCGGATCGCAGCGAACCTAAAAGGCTATTCACAGGTGCTTTCCACCCTGCCAGAGCGGAGGGGATTTGTTGTTGCCCAACCAGTTGCTACTGGATGTGTCGATAATGTGGTTGGGGATAGGCTGAGACTTTTAGCCAGGGTGAATAACGGGTTCACCTGTGAACACATCGGTGCTAATCAACGAGGTAAGGAAAAGAGTAAGCCCAATCCGCAGGCGTTTCATTGGTCAGTATGGTGTCGTGCTGTGGACTAACTGACCAAGGCAGAAGACAGACTACAGGGGAATTACGGCAAAAAAAACAGCGGTAGGACTTCG
>CAZJZR010000716.1:0-2662 GCA_964550475.1 uncultured bacterium | reverse complement strand
TTGGGGGATGTCGGGGCTGAGGGGGGCGCGTTTGATGGCGTTGGGGTAGACGTATTGGGTGAGGGCGACTTCGCTGGGGGTGGCGTGGGAGCCTTCTTGGTCGCCGTACAGTTCTTTGGCGAGTTTGTAGACGCTGCTGCACATGAACCAGTTGGCGACGCGACACTGGACGCGATCGCAATTCGGCAAGTTCAAATCCGCTAGGTGGGCGTAGGTTTCGGAAAAGGCGGCTTTGAGAGTGGCGATGTTACCGCCATGGCCGTTGATGAAAAAGAACTGGTTGAAGCCCGCTCGCGCTAGTCCGGTCACATAATCCTGAATCACTAACATCAACGTGCTGGGGCGGAGACTGATGCTGCCCGGAAAGGCCATGTGATGCAACGCCATCCCCACGTTGATGGTGGGGGCAACCATGGCTTGGGTGGCCTCACCGACTCCATGGGCGATCGCCTCGGCACAAATTGCGTCGGTGCCAATCAGTCCGGTGGGGCCATGCTGTTCGGTGGAACCAATCGGCACAATGATGCCTTGGGAGGTTTGCAGGTAGGTTTCAACTTCCGGCCAAGTGCTGAGGTGGAGGAGCATGGGAGGAGTGGATGGTGAATGGTGGATGTGGATGGGGGGATGATTGAGGCTGTAGGTAATTGCCTAGGTGCCGATTCAGGACGCGGGAACCATACCTCTACAAACAGACCGAGTACAGGATGTCCGTGTAGCGGTTGGGTACCCCAACCCTTATGGATTAAACAATCCAGTGTTGATCTACCTGAGTCGTTACGGCTATAGACAAAAACAGCGGTATTACGGCACGCTCTGCGTCCCATAATACCGCCTTAAACGATGGCTGATCAGGAGATGTCTACCCAGAAAATTGCCTGCTGGCTATGCCTTCGGCAGTCACCCAAGACTAGGTTCAGGTGGCTTCGACTCCGCTCAGCCACCTGCCACTAACCGTTCCTTGAGCATAGTCGAAAGGAGCGGTTAGTGGTAGATAACCAAACGGAGCGTTATCGCAACGCGCAACCGCCATCGATCTAGCGCATCATTGGTTTGGGGGGGAGGCGCATTTCCAATGGCACCACCACCTCACTCACCATAAAATTCTTCAACTGGGCTTGCAGTAAGGCTTTTTGCCGATCGCTCAACTCAGGAATCGCTAACACATCCTCCACCTTTTGATAGGGACTGTGTTGAACAATCAACATCGCCAAATTGGGATAAAACCCGCGACAATCCTGGAACGCAATCATGTTTGCATTGTTCAGATCGATTTTGGGTTCTAAATCTGGACAAGCGGCATCCAGGTTATCCGTTAACTGGGTGTTGGCCGCGAGTAGAGAGAGGGGAGTAATGGGCTGGGCGATCGCCGCTGCCTGCCAGCTCCAGACGGCAAGGCAAGTGATCAGCATAATGGTGAGTAAGCTGAACCAACGAATCAGCCGTTTTTTAGTCATAGCCAAAATCCTCCGGTACGCACGTAACTGGTCACCACGCCAGCCCACTCACCCGCCGATGGGGTGTCGGCTCATCCGCGATCGCCGCGCCAATGAACAGTTACCGTTGCTTAGTGATACGGCAAATTTAGGCAAATATTATAAGGATTCTCAGTAGAACCGTCATGGCCACGACCGTTAGGCGTTAGAGGCTGTTTGAAAAGGTAGCTATACTTTGTCAGGGAACTGTTCGTAGTAATGGCTTTAGCCAGCCAACTGAAGTTGGAACTACAAACTAAAATTTGTTGGCTGACACAGTATAGATGGTTGATTTTTCCTGCGCCTCACCCCCGAAAAAGCAACCTTTAAACCAGTCTCTTGGCGCGATCGCCATTACCGCACCACAACCGCCTCTCAACAGGTATACATCTCAACAGGTATACATCTCAACAGGTATAGTAGTGCCGTCATGCACCCACGGCTTCCCGATCTGCCCATGGCTCCCACCCCGCACCCCATCCTGTTGCAAAGTTTCGCCATCATCGACCAAGAATTTGGCGACCATACCCTTAGCCCCGCCGAATACGCGATCGCCCGTCGCGTCATCCACAGCACCGCCGACTTTGAATTCAAATACCTGCTGCGGTTTAGCCCTGGGGCGATCGCCACTGCCATCACCGCCCTGCGGCAAGGCGTACCGATCATCACCGATGTCTCCATGGTGCAGCAAGGCATCCAAACCTTAGTCAACCAAACCTATAACAACCCCCTAATCAGTGCCATCGCCCAAGCCCCCACGGCTCTCCCTGGCAAAACCCGCACCGAAACCGGACTACTCACCTGTTTACAGCAATTTCCCCACGCCATTTACGCCATCGGTAACGCTCCCACCGCTCTGCTCGCCCTCTGCGACCAAGTCAACCAAGGCACCGCCCACCCCACCCTCGTCATCGGTGCTCCCGTAGGCTTCATCGCCGTGATCGAATCCAAACACGCCCTCGCCCACACCCCCATTCCCCAAATCCGCGTCGAAGGCCGCAAAGGCGGCTCTGCCGTCGCCGCTGCCATCGTCAACGCCCTATTAATGCTGGCTTGGGACGCAGACCATAACCCCTAAGCTTCACCCCCCTGCACCGACCTAAACCTAGAGTTTTCCTTCAGAAATCCCCCTCCCCATCCATCCCTAAGCTATACACACGCTAAAGCCTGCGAGCGCCCACTCACCCATT
>CAZJZR010000715.1:0-2664 GCA_964550475.1 uncultured bacterium | reverse complement strand
TTTTTGGCTACCGCCTCATCTTTTTTCGCCATGGCCTCTACCTAATTGCCACCCCAGTTGATTGGGAAAACAAACCTTCCAGGCAATCAGGTTGATCGACGACCAAACGAGTTGACTGGAAGGTTGCACAATGATCTAGTTTACCTGAAGTTTTTGCTTTAAGCGGATGAATCTCTGAAAAAATTCAGTCTGAAAACCAGGCTGAGACCCTCTCGGCATTCTCTATGTCTGGGCGATGCCGTTGACGGCTGAGGGGCAGCAACCGTAGAGGGGTTAGGTTGCCAAGCCAATTTCCTGCAAGCGTTGGGCTAAATAGTCGCCTGCGGTGATCGGGGAAAACAACGGTTGGCCTCCGGTGCGGGCGATGCAGGCGGGCAGTGGGGTGAGATCTATGTCGGAGCGGGGATGGACAAAAAAGGGCAGGGAGAATCGCCGCGATCGCTCGTCATCAGGATTAACCACACGGTGAGTGGTGCTTTTGAACAAGCCGTTGGTCACCCATTGCAGCATATCTCCGGCATCCACAATCAGGTAACCGGGTAAGGCGGGAATTGGCAACCAAGTGCCATCCCGTTGCAACACCTGCAACCCGGCATCGGTGGCAGTGGGCAACAGGGTGATCAAATTAATGTCTTCGTGGGGGGCGGCGCGGAGGCTGGCGGGGGTGGCGTTGGCGGGAATGGGGGGATAGTGGATCAACCGCAGAATGGTGTTGCCAGCGGTGGCCATGGCGGCAAAGGTGTTTGGGGGTAAGTCGAGGTAGTGGGCACAGGCCAGCAGGAGCTGGTGGGCGATCGCCTCCAATTGGTCATACAGTGCCGTCAGTATCGACTGGAATTGCGGGACTTCCAGCGGCCACACGTTGGCAGGATAGTCCAGTTGATGATCCACGGCAGAGACTGAATTGGGGATCACCTGCCGTCCCACATGCCAAAATTCCTTCAGATCCGGTGCGCTGTAGTTGCGGGCATGTTCTCGCCCAAACTGCGTGAAGCCCCGTTGTCCTTGCGCCGTTTCGTACCGACATTTCACCGCTTCCGGCAAACCAAAAAAATCCGCTGCCACCTGATAGGCGGCGGTTAGCAAGTCCCGATCCAACCCGATCGCCGGTTCCCCTGTGCCCTCCACTTGCACCGCCACAAAGCCAATGTCCACTAGCCCATCACCAAAGGACTGGATGAAGCGATCGCGATCGGCAACAGACCCCTGACAAAAATCCGCTAAATTCACTGTAGGAATGACGGGCTGAGGCATAACAGAGCAAAGTAATAATGATAAATTGACCAGATGATGCTGAGTGCGAACGGCAGTTCGTCAAACTAAGGGATTTGCAGATAAATCGTCTATATAAACACAAATCTGTAGGGCGAACGGCAGTTCGCCCCTACCGTGTGATTGGGGATTTTATGGTCACGCTCGTCCCTAAACCCATTGGGGTATCGACGGCATCGACGCGGCATCGACCCAGATTTCAATTTCACCAGTATGCTTTAAACAGCCCGATCCGTTCCAACTCCATTCCGTATTCCGTCCTCCTACTCATTCCTTCTCCGCCCCTATGCTAGGTACCTTCCAGCAAAGTCGTTTACGAATCGAAATCCATGCGTCGGAATCGGCTCTGCGCCACAGCCTTACCCAAACCGACCAACTGCGGCAATGGCTGTGGCCGCAACAACTGGAGCCAGGAATGCCCGCCGAATTAACCCAGGGGCTAACGTTTCAGAGTTGGTTTGGCCCTGTGCCCGTGTCCCACCAAGTCGAGATCCTAGAGCCAAATCGGGTGCGGTTGCTGCTCAGTCAAGGGATTGATGGCTTCCATGAGTGGTATTGGGGCGATGGCTGGGTGCAAAGTCGGTTGGAAGGGATTTCGCTGTTGCCGCTGAATTTGGGGCAAACCATGGCATTGTTACGATTGCGCCAGTTCGTCACCCGCCAATCCTAACTTCTGGCTATCCACCCCTGCGATCGCAAATGATGATTGATCCGCCACTGCCTGACCCCGATGCCGATCATTCTCCCTCGTCAGAATCGGAGGGTAATTCGGGTGAGCAATCAATGGGTGAGGCAGCTAATCCTGATCAACCGGAGAGTGATCACGCTGAAAGGGATGAATCTGTCCCCGCCGATCGCTCCCCCGCTGACGGTGGCGATGCCGATGCGGTAATTGATGTGACCTGGGTGGAGGTGGACACAGAACCGCCCACCGCATCCGCCGCTACCGACGCAGCAGCAATCGATCAGGCCGATCCAGAGGACGATTGGCTGGATGATGATGATCTGCCCAATGCCTCGCCATCCGAGGCCACCGATGATCCCACCCCGCCCCGATCATCCCTGCGCCGATCGCTGATCCAATTGTTGAAGGGCGCGATCGCCGCCCTGGAAACCTGGGTAGACGAGTTAGAGCAAGACCCCGATCGCCCCCTAATCCCGACTCCAGGTTTCTGGCAAACCCTGTTGCAGCAAGTCCGGAGTTGGCTCCCTGACCCGTGGCGCGACACCCTACCCGACTGGGGACTCAGCGGCGCGATCGCCTCCACCCTCATCCTCAGCCTCACCAGCATCAGTCTCCTGATCAGTTCCCCCCAACCTCAATCCACTCCCTTATCCCCAACAGCAACTCCAACCCCAACACCCATTGCCACCGCTCCACTCACCCCCTCC
>CAZJZR010000714.1:0-2669 GCA_964550475.1 uncultured bacterium | reverse complement strand
TTGCTCAGCGATATCCAGGCGACGATCGCCTATGTGCGGACTCTGCCAAACGTGCAGGGTGATGCGATCGGTACCATTGGCTTTTGCTTTGGTGGTCATGTGGTCTACCTAGCCGCCACCTTACCCGACATCCGCGCCACCGCCTCTTTCTACGGTGCTGGAATTGCCACCTTCACCCCCGGTGGCGGCGACCCCACCCTCAGCCGCACATCAGAAATCCAAGGCACGGTCTACGCCTTTTTCGGCACTCACGATCCGTTGATTTCGCTGGAGCAAATCAACCAAGTGGAAGCAGCATTAACCCAACACCACATCCGCCATCGCGTATTTCGCTATCCCACTGGCCATGGCTTCTTCTGCGATCAACGGGCAGACTACCGACCCAATGCTGCCGCCGATGCCTGGGAGCATGTCAAGGAATTGTTTCATCGAACATTAAAAGCTTAAAAGTTACCAAGCCATAACCTGCTGTGTTGCCCCCAGACATCCGGTGAAATTGTCATTGATCCCTAAGAAACAGCGTAGATTCTGCATCCCTCCTCTACAATGAGTGGGAATTTATTGGGTGGATGGTGATTGGTGGATGGTGGATGGTGAAGAGTGGATGGTGGATGGTGAAGAGTGGTCAGTGATGAGTGATGAGCATAGACTCATCCTTCACCCTTCACCCTTTCCACTTCATCCTTTCCCCATCTCTCCTCCTCTCCCCCACCCTCTTTCCCTCCCCATCGCATTTTTCCTATGCCACGTCGCACTGATATTCAAAAAATCCTGCTATTAGGGTCTGGCCCGATTGTGATTGGTCAAGCGTGTGAGTTTGACTATTCCGGCACGCAAGCCTGTAAAGCGTTACGCGAAGAGGGTTATGAAGTGGTGTTGGTCAACTCCAACCCCGCGACGATCATGACCGACCCCGAAATGGCCGATCGCACCTACATTGAACCCTTGACCTGGGAACTGGTGGCGAAGGTGATTGAAAAGGAGCGTCCCGATGCCCTGTTGCCGACCATGGGGGGACAAACCGCCCTCAACTTGGCGGTGGCTCTGGCGGAAAATGGTGTACTGGACAAATATGGCGTGGAATTGATTGGTGCCAAACTACCCGCGATTAAAAAGGCGGAGGATCGGCAACTATTTAAAGAGGCCATGGAGCGGATTGGGGTGAAGATGTGTCCCGCTGGGACGGCGGAAACGTTGGATGAGGCGAAGGCGATCGCCCACCAAATCGGCACCTATCCGTTGATCATCCGTCCCGCCTTCACCATGGGCGGCACGGGCGGCGGCATTGCCTACAACCAAGAAGAATTTGAAGAAATGGCGCAGGCCGGGATTGATGCTAGTCCCGTGTCGCAAATTTTGATCGACCAATCGCTGATCGGCTGGAAAGAGTACGAATTGGAAGTGATGCGGGATTTGGCCGACAACGTGGTGATCATTTGTTCAATCGAAAATATTGATCCCATGGGTATCCACACCGGGGACTCGATCACCGTTGCCCCGGCTCAAACCCTGACGGATAAGGAATACCAACGGCTGCGGGATGCGTCGATCAAAATTATTCGGGAAATTGGTGTGGAAACGGGCGGTTCCAACATCCAGTTTGCCGTCAACCCGGAAGACGGGGACGTGATTGTGATTGAAATGAACCCACGGGTGTCCCGTTCGTCTGCCTTGGCCTCCAAAGCCACCGGATTCCCCATCGCCAAATTTGCCGCTAAGTTGGCGGTGGGCTATACCTTAGACGAAATCCCCAACGACATCACCAAGAAAACGCCCGCCAGCTTTGAACCCACGATCGACTACGTGGTGACGAAGATTCCCCGGTTTGCCTTTGAGAAATTTCCGGGCACTCAACCCATCCTGACGACGCAGATGAAGTCGGTGGGGGAAGCGATGGCGATTGGCCGCACCTTCCAAGAGTCGTTCCAAAAGGCGTTGCGATCGCTGGAAACGGGACGGGCGGGCTGGGGCTGCGACAAGCCGGAAAAACTGCCCAGTCTGGAACAGATCCGCGCCGGACTGCGAACCCCCAACCCCGAACGCATCTTCACCGTCCGCCATGCCTTGCTGATGGGGATGACGGCGGAACATATCTATGAAATGACGGGCATCGACCCCTGGTTTTTGGACAAGATGCAAGCGTTGTTGGATACGGAGAAGTTCCTGAAACGCACCAAGTTAAGTGATTTGAACGCGGATCAACTGCTGCTGGTGAAGCAACAGGGCTTTAGCGATCGCCAAATTGCCTACGCCACCAAAACCACCGAGGATGAAGTCCGCGCCCACCGCAAAGCCCTCGGCATCATTCCGGTCTACAAAACCGTAGACACCTGCGCCGCCGAATTTGAAGCCCTCACCCCCTACTACTACTCCACCTACGAGCGCGGCATTGAAGTGGTGGAAGGCACCACCGCCAGCGTCGCCGCTGCCCCCGACTCGGAAATCCTGCCCTCCACCAAGCGCAAGGTGATGATTCTCGGTGGTGGCCCCAACCGCATTGGCCAGGGGATCGAGTTCGACTATTGCTGTTGCCACGCCTCCTTTGCCCTGCAAGCAGACGGCTTCGAGACGATCATGGTCAACTCCAACCCGGAAACCGTTTCCACCGACTACGACACCAGCGATCGCCTCTACTTTGAACCGCTGACCAAAGAGGACGTGCTCAACAT
>CAZJZR010000713.1:0-2669 GCA_964550475.1 uncultured bacterium | reverse complement strand
AACCAGGAATCCGTCCATTCCCAGACATTGCCCAACATATCCCAGCACCCATAGGCACTGCGGCCAGCCGGATAGGCCGTCACCGGGGTCGTCCAGCCGATCGCCCCCCCATGGTTGCAATACTCTCCCGCCTCCGGAGCCGCCTCCCCCCAGGGATACAGTCCGGCGGTCGGCTGTGCCAAATGGGATCGGGCGGCATTTTCCCACTCTGCCTCTGTGGGTAATCGTTTGCCGACAAATGTGGCATAGGCTTCGGCTTCGTAATAGCTCACTCCGCAGACCGGATGATCGTCCCAGGCCGGATGCTCTGCCCAATACAAGGGTTGAGTAACGGGATGTTGCTGTAACCATTGCCAGCCCTCCGCTGACCAGCATCGGCGATCGCCATAGCCCCCCGCTGCCATAAATTGTCGGTACTGGCCGCAGGTGACCGGATAGGCATCAATCGCATAGGCCGCTAACTCGACCCACTGGGGCGGTTGTTCGTTGTCCATGGCATCAATGCCGTCGTAGCCCATCTGGAAGGTGCAGGCGGGGATGGAGATGGGGGAGTGGGGGAGTGGGTGCGTGGGTGCGTGGGTGCGTGGGTGCGTGGGGAAGTGGGGGTGGGGCGGAGGAGTTGCAGGACGAGGGTGATGGTTTCGGCGTGTTGACTTTCGTGCTGGATCAGCCATCGCCAGAGCCGTTGTTGCTGGGCTACAGGGGCGGTGTGGAGGTAGGCGAGGGTGTGGCGGCGGATGGTGTGCAGGTAGTCGCACAGGCTGGGTAAGTCGGGCAAGTGGACGCGATCGCCCTTGGGTAAGCCATCGGCAGCAAACAGGCGATGATACTGGGGGAATTGGGGCGACTGTCCGGCTGTCCGCTGCAAAACCCACAGTGATTCGGTGTAGCCAATGTGCCCCAAATGCCAGCCAATCGGACTGAAGTCAGGGTGGGCTTGGCAGCACAGGGTGGCCTGATCCAGCCCCGCGAACAAACTCAGGGTGGCAGTGCGGCATTGCTCTAACGCCTGTTGGATCTGCTGTCGTAACTGATCCGGCTGGTCAATGGCGGAGTGAATTGCTGTGGCCGTTGCACCCAAGCCAGAGCCAGCATTAGAGGGGTTGGATGTGGAAGTCAAGATCTGCTCCTACACAGGCAATACTACGGGGTGGAAAAGACTGCCAATCCCCATCAAACAAGGGTTCTGAGGCAATAATCGCGCCGTCCGGAAAGCGGCGATCGCCCCGCAACCAGTATAACGAGGGGGTGGCGGTGCCATGGGCAAACCGCGAGGCCACCAATTGCTGACCATCACTCAGCAACACATTGGCCGAAACGGACACCTGTGCCGCTGTGGCCAACTGCTCCACCACCCGTAAGGCGTGCTGGAGTGCATCCATCAGGGTCAGGTGGGGCGATCGCTCCCACAGACTCAGCACCAGCCCAAACAGATGCTCGGAGTCTGTACTGCCGCCAATTTTGCTGTAAATCCCATCGGTAAACTGGGCACGCAACGGACGATACAGGGTTTGCCGAAAGCGATCAATGAATCCATTGTGCAACCCCAAGATGAGAGTATGCTGAAACGGTTGGCAATTCCCTAGATCCACAGGTTGCCCCGGTGTAGCACTGCGAATATTGGCCACAATACAGCCCGACTCCACATACCGACTCAAACTGGGCAGGTTAATGTCACTCCAGATCGGCAATGTATTTTTGTAGGTAAATGGTTCCGTTTGTTGATGGGGATGATACCACCCCACTCCAAACCCATCTGCATTCAGTAACCCTGCTGTCATTTCCTTCGGTTGGTAACTCTGGACAATTAAGGAATGGTCGGGTTGGTGAAGAATGCGATCGAGTTGAATGGGTGCACCGAGGTAGGCAAGAAGACGACACATGGGCAGGGTTGAAAACTTAACCAGACTTGAATTTATCCAGTGTCTCTCATTGCGCGGTCAGAGGTTGCAGTCGCGATCGCGGATCTACGGATTTTCACTGGACAGCTTTTACATTTGTTTACAATCCGTTAACAAATCAGTAAATTAAGTATCAGGAAGTAAAGTCAATGCGGAGTTGGGTGTGGGCATTCCCCCGCTGACTCCCCACTGCCTAACTTCGTACTGCCTAATTTCGTACTCCCAAACTCCGCACCCCCTAACTCCCCTCATGCAAACCCTCCAACGTGAAACCCTTTCCTACAGTCGCGATGATTGGCAACGGGGCTATTTGTCCCAGCCGGAGGAATTTGATTATTGGATTGATGATGTTGAGGGCGAGATTCCGGCGGAGTTGCAGGGGACGTTGTACCGCAATGGGCCGGGGTTATTGGATGTCAATGGTCAACAGATCAAGCATCCGTTTGATGGCGATGGCATGGTGAGCGCGATCGCCGTTCAGAATGGCCGCGCCCACTTCCGCAATCGGTTTGTCCGCACCGAGGGCTATGTGGCCGAGCAAAAGGCAGGCCGCATCCTCTACCGGGGCGTATTTGGCACCCAAAAACCGGGCGGTTTCTTTGCCAACGCCTTTAACCTGAAGTTAAAAAATATCGCCAATACGGGGGTGTTGTATTGGGGTGAAAAATTGCTGGCTCTGTGGGAAGGAGCCGAACCCCACCGCCTCGATCCCCACAGCTTAGACACCATCGGCATTGACCTGTTGGATGGGGTGCTGCAACCGGGAGG
>CAZJZR010000712.1:0-2670 GCA_964550475.1 uncultured bacterium | reverse complement strand
TCACGACATTCATACCGCAGCGGCGATCGGTAGCGAAGGCTGGTCACTGCCCCAACTCCACGCCTCTTACCTGCATCTGCACTGGGGAGCTACGCCCCAACTACCCGCCCGCTTCCTCCAGCACTGCCAAGCCTACGCCAGCACCAGCAGATAGCTATATCGCAGAAGCCATATCGCAGAGGATTTAGGGTTGCAAAATTCCCAGTAAAGTCCGCACGACCCATTCCAAATCCTGGGGAATCGGATGCAATGACAGGTATTCCGTCACCACATGGGCATCGCGATCTAACACGCCAAATTTCCAAATCTCGCCCGTGGACACCACCCCGTAGAGTAAGGGCATGGCATGATCCGTCCAGGCATCCAGGGCAATCAATTCCACGGCCAACTGAGTAAAGCCTTTGGTCAAATCCGATTGTTTGGCTTCCAGCACCAGCAGGTTATGGGGTGCGGCAATGTAGTAGTCCAGCGATCCCTTCAGCCAGTTGTTCACCGTCACCACATACTCAATGTTGAGTGGACAGTCGAGATCGTCGCAAACTTGGTCAATGATGGGGAAGATCAGAGCTTCGCGGCGGGCTTGTTCTGTGAGGATGTTCATCCGTTTCAGCCGTCGCTTCAGGCTGTCTGCCAGAGCGGGTAGCCAAGCGATCGGGGCATCGGAGTAGGGCAAATTGAGGCTGTCGGTACGCTGCAAACTGCACCCTAAGTCAGCCAAGATATCCTGCGGTGTGTACGGTAACTCGAAGTACCGACTAAAGGTGTAGGATTCGCTGGGGTCAAGGACTTTCGGTTTCATCTGCCGTGATCCGTAGCACATCAGGTGGAGGATAACATCAGGTGGAGAGGAGCAGGATTTGCCTAACGTGCGCGATCGGCAGACTCAACGCCGTGGCAATCTGTTCCGCACTCAATCCCATCTCTGCCAGACGAGAAATGGCCTCCTGTCGAGCTTGTTCTGCCTCCTGTCGAGCTTGTTCTGCCTCCTGTCGGGCTTGCTCTGTTTCAGCGTGGGTCATCAACTTGGTATCCGATTGCGGATCATAAAAGCGCAAAACGCCATCGGTTACTCGCAGATCCAAGCCCAACGTCTGACTGTAAAGGGAAAAACTGCCATCCGTTAGCGTGGTGCTGGGAATCGGCTCGTATTGCTGCTCAATCAAGCGTGAACCCTTCAAGGGTGGGTGCAGATAGTCTCCGGTTGGGTCGTACTGAAAATATTCCAGCACACCCATGCGCCGATATTTTTGCGGCTTATCTTGTTCATCATTGCCGCGTGTGGTTTTTGAGGTAATTTCTAGCACAAACGCGGGCAGTTTGTTGTCTTCTTCCCAGGCTTTGTAGGTGCGGCGTTTTTTCTTCTCAACCCCAAAGATGACAAATACATCGGGAGAGACAACGGCATCCGGAACGCCTTGCTCATAGTAAACAAATAGATTGCCAGAAACGTATACATCGGGGCGATTCTGGAAATAAATGCTTAACGCTTCAACGCTATAGACTAAGTAATCGCGGGTTGGATCGCTTTCGGTCATGGGATTGCCATCGGATTCCGGGTAAATGGTATCCGGGTCGTAATTGAGTTGGCTGAGGAAGGAGGTCATTGCAGATAGCCTCAACTCAATGGATGTGACTAGGATAACATTGGCTGTTTCGGCTATGTCTCATCCTGCACATAACCCCGCGTTTAGGATCTGGTTGGCGGCTAAATTCAGCGTCGGGAAGGTGGGTGAGATGATGGCTTGGGTACCGCGAAATTCCGCCACTTGGTAGGTCTGCCCCTCCAATCGGCAAATGCTGACCAATGCCGCCACCGGATCAATGATCCAGTATTCCGGAATGCCCCGTGCGGCATATTCACCAAATTTTTCCTGGTAGTCCCGCTCGCGCGATTTCTGATCCGTGTCGCTATTCGACACCATTTCCACCACCAGCAGGGGTGCAGGCATCTCTGGCATTAGCAACGCTTGTTTGAGTCCAGCCATAGCCTGAACTGACGCTTCACTATGCACCAGTAAATCTGGATCTCTCGCCGTTGCCTTGGTTGAACTCACCGCAATTTGCTGCTTCATCCCCAGCCGATAGTGAGGAATACCCAATGCCGCGAAGGTGAATACCAAGAACATGGCAATCTGTGTGTTCAGCGTACTTTCCGCACCCATCTCGACTAGGACTCCATCCACCAGTTCATAGCGGGTATCACTGCCGTGGTCATCGGCGAGGTACTCCTCAAGGGTCAGTCTGCGATCGGTGGCAATGGTCATGGCCGTTCACCTCTGGGGTGGACAGTTTCAGTATAGGGTTGATTTCACCGGGATTGGGCAAATTACGATCGCCACACTTGATAACAGCGAGCCGTAATTTGATAGGGATGAAAGACTTCTAAAAAATGGGTTTGTAAAGTACGGAAAAAGGCTTCCACGATCGCCGGATCGTCTAAATGGAAGGGAAATTCCTGCTGAAATCCTTTGAAGAAACACCAATTTAAGATCAACTTGCCATCGACTTTTAGGCGTTGATGAAAAGTTAACAATTGTTGCACCGGATCGGGCAAATGTTCCACCACATCAAAGCAACAAATCGTATCAAAATTCATGCCATCGGGAATGGCCGCCTGAATTTGAATTTTGCGATCGCAGCCCAGTTGTTGGGCGCGATAATGCACAAAGT
>CAZJZR010000711.1:0-2674 GCA_964550475.1 uncultured bacterium | reverse complement strand
TCTCTGGCGTGCGGGGTTTGAGGTCGAGCGCAGTTTGGTAGGCCGCGATCGCCGCTTCCCATTGTCCCAGTTGCCCCAGTGCGTGCCCCAATTTCACATGGGTTTCTGGCACATTCGGCGCAAGGCTGAGAGCCGTTTGGTAGGCGGCGATCGCTAACTCAAATTCCCCCAACTTGTCCAGTACCGTGCCCAAACTCTGATGGTACAGCGGCACCGTAGGGGCTAACCGCACCGCTTGTTCTACGGCCTGCCGCGCCTCTGGTAACCGCTGTTGCGCCATTGCCACCATCCCGACGTTATGCCAAATTGCCGCATCCTCAGGATGGTGGGTGAGCGCAGCCCGATAGGCGGCTTCCGCTGCGGCCAAATCCCCCGTTTGCAAAAGTTGGTAGGCCGTTTGACACAGTTGGGCAGCAGTTACAGAGGATGGATGCATATCCAATCACCCGTCAGTTCTTTTTCGGGGATGGGGTCGGACTAGCGGCGGCTGGTGACTTCGGGCTAGCTGTAGTAGTCGGAGTCGGTTTGGCCGTGGGCGATGCAGGCGCAGCCGTGGGCGATGGAGCTTGGGTTGCCATGGGGCTAGGTGTTCCGGTTGGCATTACTGTGGGAGATACCGTTGGGCTACCTGTTGGCGATGCGGTGGGAGATGGGCTAGGAGCCGTTACGGGAGGTAGGGGAACCTTCTCACCCAAAATGCTAGCGTTGCCGTTATCCCAGAACCCAGCGACACAGGCAATCATTAATGTGGCTAATGTCCCCACCAATAGGGCTTTCCATCCCAGTTCCGAAATATCCTTACGGCGTGAGGGGGCAAGGGCAATGGTGCCACCGACAAAAATCCCAACAGAGGCGACGTGGGCAAAGCCAGACAGGGCATAGCTGACGATTAGCACGGTGCGATCGCTCAACTCACCCGCTGCCCCAGCCCGACCTAACTCTTGGTAGGGGGGGATGGCCGTTTCCAGCAACCGCCGACCAATGATCACCGACGCTTGCCACGACTCATCAAATGGCACACCTGTGACTAGGGTGAAGGGATAAAACAGAAAACCTAAAATATTATGCAGGGTGAAGATTTTAAATACTGAACCAATGGGTTCGGGGGCACCACTTAAGGCGGCAAAGGTTTGGTTGATCAGGGACACCAAGCCCAGGATCAAAATCAAGACGGCAGCAATGGAAACAGCCATCTTCACCCCGTCCAATGCGCCGAGAATCGCCGCATCCAAGGGACTGACGCGCTCAATCGGTTCACCACCAACAGTTTCAGTAGGAGCTTGCTGACTGTCAGGGTCATAGTCCACTGGGGCGGGTTTCTCTTCTACCGGGATGCCCCCTAAGGTGACGGGAGTATCAACTTCCGGCACCAAAATTTTAGACAGGACAAAACAGGCCGGAATGGCAATGATTGAAGCCGACACCAAGTGACCCAGAATATTCGGGAACACCGGGCGGAGAAAACTAACGTAGATGATTAAGGTGGAAGACGCAGCGGTGCCAAAACAACACGCTAGAATCGCACAGATTTCGCTGCGGGTCATTTTGGGAATAAAAGGTTTGACGGCGATCGCGGCTTCAATTCCCACAAAAATATTGGCCGCACCACTCAGCGATTCCGCCCCGCTTAAACCCATGGTGCGATAGAACAATTTGGCAAACACATTGGTCACCGCCCGCATCACACCCAAATTATCTAGCAGCGAAATCAACCCAGAGAAGAAAATCACCGCTGGCAAGGCACGGAAGGCAAAGATATAGCCTAAATTCACGTCAGAAGGCTTGTCCGGTAAGGGCACAATATTGCGGCCAAACACAAACCTAGCTCCTGTATCCGCCGCTGCAAACACACTGTCTAACAGCCCACTAAACAACTGCAAGAAATCACGGGTGACTGGAAACTGAAAGACCAGATATCCCAAAATTAATTGCAGAACGATCCCCCCAATAATTACTCGCCAGGGAATAACTCGGCGGTCTTCAGACAATGCCCACGCAAATGCACACAGGGCAAAGATACCGAAGAGGGAGACTAGGTTGAGATAAGACATTGACCGTATCCCCGAAAAAACACATCCCAATATTACGCGACTGGGGTAATTTTGCTGATTTTAGACATTTGATTTTAGATTTACAGCAGTTTTCATCTCTTTGCAGCACAGTTGAGTCGTGTAAACGTGTAAATAAGTTGTGTAAATGGGGCGTATTTCACGTTGGGGGGAGGGGCGGTTTAGTCAATAGTCATGGATCATCCAAGCTGGAGTCATGGATCATCCAAACTGGAAGGCTCGACAGTCTCTCTCACCTGCGCTGCCCAATTCCTGCGCTGCCCAATACTGGTGCTCTCTAAACACTGGCGATTCCTGATCAAACGTCAGGAGTGAACCAGTCCCTCAGGGTTTATCACTAGTTCCCCATGTTAAAATTTGCAGACTGTCTGCTTTTGGCGATCGCAATCGTAACCATGCCGTCATTCCGTAACGATGCAGTAGACCCATGCAGTAACTTAACTGAATCAGACAAGTTTCATCATGATCAATCGGGATAAATCGGTATCATCAATTGGTTGCAGGCGATCAACCCTAACTAACTGCAAATAACTGCACATTCCCAGGAGGCTTAAGTCGGGTGGTGGATTTTGGACGAGTGATTACGGCAATGATTACGCCGTTTG
>CAZJZR010000710.1:0-2674 GCA_964550475.1 uncultured bacterium | reverse complement strand
GCCGATTGAACTGGCACAGGGAATAGGGACAGTTTGGTGATGGGTAATGGGTGATGGGTAATTGGTAATCGGTGATAGGGCAAGGTTGCCTGTGTGTCCGTGCCTTTCGGCTACGCTCAAGGCACGGACACACAGGCCCGGATGCTCAAGGTTTGGGAAGACATGGGTGGGATGAAACCAGTCATTCCCCGGCGGCTGAGCGAAGTCGAAGCCGCCGGGGAATGGCTCAACCTTTTCTGCTTAAGGAATTGGGGTGGATTGCAACAACCGCTCGACGATCGCCCCAGCGCGGCGGCCACTGGCGGGGATCATCCGGTGGGAGAGGACGTAGGGAGCCAAGAACTTGACATCATCGGGGATGGCGAAGTCGCGGCCATCCAGGAACGCTCGTGCCTGTACCGTCCGTTGCAGCATCACCGCCCCACGGGGACTCACACCGAGGGTGATTTCTTCGTCTTCCCGCGTGGCTCGAACTAAGTTGAGGATGTATTGCTGCAAGGAGGTTTCCACCTTCACCTGGGCACACAAGCGCGAGAGTTCCTGCACTTCGGCTAGGGAAATGCACGGCTGCAACTCGCCGACGCTGACCCCATCATGCAATCGCTGGAGCATTTGTAATTCTTCGGTTTCGGTGGGATAGCCCAAGGACAGCGACACCGCAAACCGATCCATCTGCGCCTCTGGTAATGGGAAGGTGCCCTGGTACTCAATCGGGTTCTGGGTAGCAATGACAAAAAACGGCATCGGGACAGGCCGGGACACGCCATCCACGGTTACCTGCCGTTCTTCCATCACTTCCAGTAGTGCCGCTTGAGTGCGGGGGGTGGCGCGGTTAATTTCATCCGCCAGCAGCACATTAGCAAACACTGGCCCTTCTAAAAATTCAAATTCCGCCTTACTTTGGTTCCAGATATTGGTGCCTGTGATGTCGGTTGGCAATAGATCTGGTGTGCATTGAATCCGCTGAAACCGACCGTCAATCGAACGGGCTAAGGACTTGGCCAGGAGGGTCTTGCCCACTCCAGGTACGTCTTCTAATAGCGTATGGCCTCCGGACAAAATCGACACCAGCACTAACCGAATCGCGTCTGTTTTCCCGACCACGACCCGACTAATGTTTTGGATTAACCCATCCACGCGATCGCGCATAATCCCAGCCCAGCTTTCAAAGGTGACTCTAATCTAGCATTCCCACTTGATTGCTGCTGTTCAGGGTATTGAATCAGAAAGTTTCTGGCGATCGCCCACTTGAGTTGGTTGCGATTCAAATCTGCGGTTCAAGTCAACCCAGCAATCCGATTCCTTGGGATCACCCTATGGTTAAGCGGTTGATTGCCATGCAGAAACTGGGTTTCTGGGCGATCTACCCGCATTCACCTTGTCACTCCCCACAACTTCGGTATACGCTTAGAAGACAGAGGTAAGTTGCTCCGGCAAATTACCTTCAGGAAATGAGATCACAACTCAGACGATCATTTCTTGAAAGTGGGTTCGCGCCCGCTTTTTTTATTGCCTAACAATCGTGTATCTGACGACTTGCACCTTGGAGATCTGCAATGGCTCACCCACTTATTCCCTCAATTCTGGAACTGGCCAACCCAGTGGCACAGGACTTGGGATTGGAAGTGGTGGGGGCTGTGTTCCAAACCAACCAAAATCCGCCCGTCTTGCGGGTGGATATTCGCAACCCTGACCACGATACCGGGTTGGATGATTGTGAACGGATGAGCCGCGCCCTAGAAGCCGTTCTCGACAGTACTGATTTAATTCCCGATACCTACGTGCTAGAGATTTCTAGCCCCGGGGTTTCCCGACTGCTCAGCACCGATCGCGAATTTACGTCATTTAAGGGGTTCAATGTGCTGGTGATGACCACTGAACCCTGGCAAGGACAATCCCAATGGAGTGGCCGTTTGATCCGTCGGGATCCAGAGTCGGTTCATTTGAATCTAAAAGGACGGGCGATCGCCATCCCCCGCCAATTCATCAGTACCGTGCAACTGACTGAATCCGCCGAGTAACCGCACCCGCGATCGCCCCACAGTTAACCCATAACCCACGGTTAACGGACTGGATGAACTTGGGAGGACTGACCAGCCTGATCCCCAGATCACTCTCCCCCCTCTCCAGCCCTGATTGCATCGCTCCAGCGGCATCGTCGTCTGGGTTCAACGGGGTTCAACGGTAGGGCAAGCGGGAACGGCGCGATCGCCCACCCCATGGCCAGCGTTTCCCCAGCTTCAGTCAGTTCACGGATTCATTTCACACCCTATATTTCGCGCCTTAATTTCATACTTTAATTTTTTCGACTTTTTCAGGAGACTTCCCCCATGTCCATGGTCAGCCTAGCTGGACTCAGAGAACTGATCGACAGCATTTGCCGCGAACGCAACCTACCCAAACCCGCCGTCCAAGCCGCCCTCCAAGAAGCCTTACTCAAAGGCTACGAACGCTATCGCCGCACCCAGCGCATCACCGGCCCCAACTTCGACGAAGGGCACTTTGATAACTTTGAAGTGGAATTGGATACGGAAGAAGAAGGATTTCGGATTCTCGCCACCAAACGAATTGTCGAAGAAGTAGAGGATACGGATCACGAAATTGCCCTGCAAGAAGTCCAAGAGGTGGTCGCCGAAGCCCAACTGGGGGACACCGTAGTTTTGGATGTCACCCC
>CAZJZR010000709.1:0-2677 GCA_964550475.1 uncultured bacterium | reverse complement strand
AACCCTAGTTGAATCTTGAGGTTTGCATAATCACATATAGGCTAGGGACAATACATCACCCGATCAGAGCAATTGAATAACCGAGTTCCTCCAACACAGCACCCATCGGATTCATGGGAAAATTTACTATCTTCCCAGACCGACCCACTCACCACTCGCCACTCATCACTATCCACCATCCACTATCCACTATCCACTCCCACTCCCTATGCCTTGGAAATCAATTGTCCAATCAGCCATTGGTACCAGCCATCAGCGGTACAACATGCCCTGCCAGGATTATGGTGGGGTGCGCTGTTTGGCGGATGGCTCGATGGTCGTGGGAGCCGTGGCCGATGGGGCGGGCAGTGCCAGCCATGCGGATATTGGAGCCAAGGTGGTGGTGCAGACGGCGTTGGAGTCGCTGAGCGCGATCGCCCCCACTTGGCAAGCCGAACCGCCCACCAGCGAGACGGCACAAACCTGGGGACGTGACTTGCTGAATGCCGTCCTGACGGCCTTAGCCCAACACGCCAGCCAAAAGGATTGCCAAATTCACGACCTAGCGGCAACGTTGTTGGCCTTCATCGCCACGCCCCAGTGGCTCACCGCCCTGCAAATTGGCGACGGTTTTATGGTCGTGCGACCTGTGGATGGCGATTATCAGTTGGTCTTTCAACCCGATAAAGGCGAATTTGCCAACCAAACCACCTTTGTCACCTCCACCAATGTCGTCGATGATATGCAGTTGCTCGTCTGCTCTACACCATTAGCGTTTATCTGCGCCTCGACCGATGCCCTAGAGCGGGTGGCGATTCGCCTCAAAGACTGGACTCCATTTCCACCGTTCTTTCAACCGTTGGATGAGTTGTTAGTGGAAACGGAGCAAACCGACCCCATCAACGCCGCCCACGATTACCTCACCGCCTTCCTCACCTCCGATCGCCTCAACGACCGCACCGACGTCGAGAAGACGTTATTGATCTGCCGCTTCATCGGGGATCGTTGAATCGGTTAGGGACGAGCGGGACACTAAAATCACCAATCACACGGGAAGGGCGAACGGCAGTTCGCCCCTACAGAATTGGGGCTGCTGCTGCCTCGACGCAACACCCCCTTCGCTGGCTTCGACTGCGCTGGCTTCGGCTTCGCTCAGCCAGCGCAGTCGAAGCCAGTCCCACACCGCCTAACTGGATGGGCGGGTGTAGCGGTGTTTGATGCCGATGGGGAAATGGGTGGGATCGCCGGTGGGATGGAGGGTGATGTGGGGCAGTTGATTGGCTTCCGGCACGTAGTTGGCGAATTCGCTGTTGAGCCGTTGCAGTTGCTGGCGAATGGCGATCGCAATCTCTCCCCGCTTCGACTCATCGGCGGTGATCCCCGGAGCCAGTTCCACCGCGATCGCTAGATAACTGTTCAAATCCTCTCCCGTTTCCACCGACAGGACAAATTTACCTGTGACCCATTGACAAATGGGGGCTTGCTCCAGACCCACCGTGACATTTTCTGGGTAGATGTTGGCTCCGAAGTAGGAGACGGTGAAGTGCGATCGCCCGAACACATAAACAAACGGCAGGGGATGGGCACCGCGACCATCGGGCAGGCTGGCGATGGGATCAAAGCCATATGCCGCTAAGAAGTCCAGCATGGTGGCGTAGGGGATCAGGCCACCCTGGTCGGAGATGTGGTAGCGGATCAGGGGGATGCCGTTGTCGCCGGAAAACAGCAGGGTGCCGTCCTGGACTTCAAAGTAACGGCTGAGGGGATCGTATTGCACCAGGGTGGGTAGGCGGGATTCACCAAAGAGCGATCGCGCCGCGTCCGGATGGTCGGCGAACCAGCGGCGAATCGTGATGCTCAAGGGGGTTTCGTTGCCCAGCACCCCGGCATCGGCAGTGCCATACAGCGAGGCGGAGTCGTAGGCGGGATTGGTCGCCCCTACCCGTTGCCCCACCAGCGATCGCCATTCTTCGCTAAACACTTCGCCCGCCATCACCCACTTGATGCGGTAGGCTGACCAGTTGACCTCTTGGGCAAGGCCGCGATCGATGACATCTTTGAGAAAAGGCGGATAGCCCAGCAGCACCACTTGGGCAAACTGCGGTGCCAGGGCTTGGACAACCCGGATGATTTCAGTGGGATTGTTGCCGGGCGTGATGACGGTGATCGGGTAGCCTTTGCTGGCGAGGTGGCGGCAACAGTTGGCGGTGTACATCCCCCCGACCCAAGTGCCCAAGGCAAAGCAGACGACGGCCAAGGTAGTGTGGCGATCGGCATGGAAACTGTCGCGAAAGATCTGTTCAAACCGGCTGGCGATCTGGAGTTCGTCGGTCAGCGATCGCCCCCAAAAGCTCGGCTCGCCAGTGGAACCAGAGGAAACGGCAATCATGTCGCACTGTTGCAATTGCCCCTGACGACACAGTTGCGGCAGCGGATAGGCGCGTAAATAGTTGGCTTTGGTGGTGAGCGGCAGTTGCTGAAACTGTTCCCCAGTCTGGATACTGGCGGGATCAATGCCCTGCTGGTCTAGGAATGCGCGATAGGCGGGGACGGTGGCGACAGTGTGGTGGAATAGCTGCAATGCGACGGATTGGGGATCGATGTGGCGATGGCGGTGCAGCAGGGTATCCAGCGGGGTGGACAGGAAGGTGTGCCATGCGGCAAGGGTGGCGGCACTGGTGGCAGGTAAGGGGCGATC
>CAZJZR010000708.1:1610-2691 GCA_964550475.1 uncultured bacterium | reverse complement strand
ACGAACATTTGGTGGTGCCCGCGATCGCCCTCACCCAACAACGGTTTGCCGACACTGACTTGCGGGTGTTGATTTGTGGCGGTGGTGATGGGTTGGCGGCGCGGGATGTGTTGCGGTTTGCGGCGGTGACCGATCTGACTTTGGTGGACTACAGCCCGGAGGTGTTAGAACTAGGCCGCACCACCTTCGCCCCCTACAACCACGGTAGTTTGGTGGCGGAACAGGAGGCACCCTTGGGCGGCAGTCGGCTGACGGTGTACACGGAAGAAGCGTTTGCCTTCGTCTCCCGCCTGCCCGATCGCTGCTTCCATGCCGTGATTTGCGACTTCACCAGTCCCACCACCACCCACGAGACGGCGATTTACAGTCGGGAATGGTTCAGCCAAGTGCAGCGAATTCTGCAACCGGGGGGCGTGGTGGCGGTGAATGCCGTCTCGCCCGACGATACGACTAGCGCGTTTTGGTGTTTGTACCAAACCCTGTATGCCGCTGGCTTGCAGCCCAAACCAATGCGAATTCCCATCCCCTCCTTTGCCGAGATGGACTATGGCGATTGGGGCTTTTTCCTGGCTTCGGATCAGCCGATTCTGCGGTCTGAGTTGACAACGCTGGTCTTTCCCGACAACCTGCAACAGATCAAAACGCCGGACTGGCTCGATCTGTTCCGATTGCCACCCGCGATCGCCCACGCCCGTCACAGCGCGATTGTCCACACCGTCGCTGCACCCCAATTGTTGTATTACTTGCTAAATCCCCAGCCGGTGGCAGAAATTGCCTTAGAACCAGAGCCAGCCGCAGACTGGGTGGACTTTTTGGACATTAGCGAAACGGGTAACGGCTTAGTCGGTGCACAGGATGCCTTGCAGTTGGACGCGATCGCCCAGCGATGGCTCGACTACATCAACCAAATCCAACAGGGCAATTTCACCCAACCACCGCCGATCGACCAGTTGATGCCCGTGCAGCATTCCTATCACGAACCGGAGATGGTGGCGGAATTAACCCAACATTGGCAGGCGATCGCCCAACAAATTGATCTGGAAAAGCTGTTAACCACGCTGTTGGAACGGGCGAAGGATGT
>CAZJZR010000708.1:0-1510 GCA_964550475.1 uncultured bacterium | reverse complement strand
GACTCCTACGGCAATTACATCTGTAGCTCCGATGGCAATTTCGGGTGGATGGGCTTTTTGATGATGATTGGCGGTTTTGTCTGGCTGAGTAATTTGAACAACCAACCGAAGCGGTAATTGCCATGGTCAGCACTGCCCTCAATCTCCTGCAATCCCTGACACTGCGACCGTTGGAGTCCGGCGATCGCCCACGATGGGATGCCTGGTTGCAACGCCAACCCAACGGCCATTTCATGCAGTCGTGGGCGTGGTCAGAGTTCAAAGCCCTAGAGGGTTATCACTGTTTTCGCTACGGCATTTTTGCCCCTAGTGTTGTACTCCAGCCAACCAGTCCAGACAAGGGGCTTCAGCCCCTTGTTCCAGCGGGGGAGGACGAACTCGTCGGTGGAGCCATTTTCTACTACTACCCCCACCACCATCGCGCCAACTTGTTATTTGCCCCCGGTGCGCCCTGTTTCCAGGCGGGCTATGAAGCGGCTGGGATGGCGTTATTGCTGCAACAGGCGCAACAGTTGGCGGCAGAATTGGGGGCGATCGCCCTGCGGATTGAGCCGATTGCCAGCCAAAAATCTGACGCATTCGCTGCCTTTGTCCGTGCCCCGGTGGACTTAATTCCCTCGGAAACGTTGTTAATTGATCTGCAACCCAGCGAAGCGGAAATTCTGGCGCAAATGCGTCCCAAAGGGCGGTACAACATTGGCCTCAGCCAACGCCACGGGGTCACCCTGCACTTCAGCACCGATGATCAAACCATTCCCCGCTTTTATGATTTATTGTGGGCAACCGCCCAACGGCAAAGCTTTTTTGTCGAACCCTATGGCTTTTTCATCAACCTGTGCCAAACCCTGTTTCGCGCCAACTTAGGCGAAATCGGCTTGGCCTATTATGGCGATCGCCTCCTCGCCGCCATGTTATTTATTCATTGGGGCGATCGCACCACCTACCTGTACGGCGGACGCGCTACCGAACACCCCGAAGTCATGGCCAGCTACGGCTTACATTGGGCCGCGATGCAACGCGCCAAAGCCAGGGGCAGCAAGCTTTATGACTTCTACGGCTTCAGCCGCGACCCCAACCACAGCTACGCCAAATTCTCCCGCTTCAAACGCCAATTCGGCGGCCACATCGCCACCCTGATCGGTGCCCACGACCACTTCTTCTACGACCTGCTCGCCGACACCCTCCTCCACCTCGTCCAAGCCGTCACGTCCCCAAAGACTTAACCCACGATGCGTTACGGCTGATGCCTAACACATCCTACGCCGACTGTACGGGCGAATGGCCATATAGCCTCTGGCATGGCTTCGCTAACGCCCCTACCCGCCCACTTCACCCTTTCCACCTACCCACCCACTCACCACTTCCCACTCACCCCCATGCCCTCCAACCCCCTGCTGCAAATTGCTTTCATCGCCGCCGAAATCCTGCTCGGCTTTGCCCTGTTTTGGGTCGGCCAATTTGCCTACCAACGCCTATTCCGCCGCTGGGATCTCAACTTGGAACTGTTTGT
>CAZJZR010000707.1:0-2696 GCA_964550475.1 uncultured bacterium | reverse complement strand
GCTATTCGGCGGTGGTGGGGTTACAGTCCCTGGCGGCGACGTTTGTGCAAACGCCAACAGGAAAGGTAATTGAGGCCTATGAGGGTTGGCGATCGCAAATTCACCAGCACTTTGAGCAAATCGGCAGTAACGACAGTAGCCTTGCCGTCCGGGCACGGGCGTGGATGGCACAGCAACAGTTACGCAGTACGGTAGACACCACCGCTAGCCATGGGGCACCGTCTCCCCTGTCAGCCATGGATTGGCAGGTGATCTTGGAAAAACTCTACGAGCGTAAGGACAATGAACGACAGGCGATCGCCGAGGGTGATCCCCGTAAGTATCGCGATCTGGCAGTGGCGATCGGTCAACATCCCGATGCCGCCTCCAGTCATTAATTGCTAGTCATTAATTGCCAGCCATCAATTCCCAGCCATTAATTCAACGACTCCAAAAACACCTGCACTTTTCCGTCAATCCCTAAGACCAATCGCAGCATCGGGGTGCGGTTCCCCTCGATTGGTGAAACAAACGGATCACCCACGAGGGGCATGGCGGTGCGATCGATGAATGCCCCTGCCGCTTCACCCAAGGGAATAATTTGACGGATGGAGCCATCTGGATTTAACAGCAGGCGATACTCCAACGTTTGGGTGAGGGTATTGGGGGGTTGCCACCGTTGCTCAAAGTAGGTGCGGGCTTCCGCCACTTGGGGAATGGTGTCAAATGCCGTCCCAGACTTGCGCGGAGCCGTCCGTGCCGCACCCGCCGCCAGACTCATATCACTGTTATTTTGTTCAGCGTTATTTTGTTCAGCCGCTGACCCCCTAGCCGCAGGATTGGCAGGCAGGGGAGCCGGAATCGACATAGTGGTCGGTGCAGGCGGCGGCAGATTCATTGGTGGGGGTGGCGGCGGCAGCATCACCGTACCCGCACTGGGCAGTTGCCCCACAGGGTAGGGGTAGACATTGGCAATATTACCCCTGGGTGCGCCCGGAACCGGAGACAGGCCGGGGGAGGGGGAGGCGGTTGGGGTCGGGCCGACCATGGGACTTGCGAAGGGAGCCGCTGCGGATTGCGCCGTTCCCGCCGGAGGAACGGTGGACGGCTGCACCGCAATGGTCTGCTGATCCAGGCTGCTGGCTCCTTGGCTGCTGGTGGGGGCATTGCCCGTTGGCGTGGTGGCCACTTGCACCCCGTCCAACAGTTTCACCCCTGAGGTGGCCACCCCTAAGCCAAGCACGACTAAGGCGGCAATGCGTCCCCAATTTTGCTGCCACCAATTGACACGCGGCAAATCAGGCAGGGCAAGGGCTTCATCCACATAGGTGTCTAAGGCGGAAGCCAGATCAAACAGTTGCAGGGTGGAAAGCTGGACTTGGGTGGGTGTGGGGGTGAGGCTGCCCAAGCAGAGCTGATGGGAGAGGGCACCGTTGGGAGACAGGCTGATGTCGGTGCTGGTGCTGGCAGGGGCGGGTGCAGTCGCCACGGGAGCGTCGGTGGTCAGCGATCGCCCACTCGCAGACGCGATCGCATACCCCATGCCCAAATCCAACCCCGCTTCAGACTGGTTCAAACAATTCTGCACATACGCCTCAACCACCGCCTGCAATGCCTCTAATTGGTCGCGATCGCCCTCCACCACCAGATGTTCATCCTTCGGCAAGCGCGGATCATCCAAACTCAACCGAAACCGCACCTGGTTCAACACAGGCCGACCCGCCCACCGCGACAACGGCGACGATTCCCCCAGAATTTCCAGGGTACAAGTCGGTGGGGTGTAACGACGAATCAGAGAAGACATGGAGGGGAGGGGGAGGAAGTGGATGGTGGATAGTGGATGGTGGATGGCGTGGGGGAGTGGGGGAGTAGGTGAGTTGGAGAGTGGGTAGGTGGGTGGAGTGAGTGGGGAAGTTAGAAAAGTCAGTTAGAACAGTCCAGTCACCACTTACCACCCATCACTATCCACTATCCACCATCCACTATCCACCCTTCTTCATCGATCGCTCCAACAACGACACCCAAAGTCTGCGAGTGCCGCCGGGGCCGCTGTAGAACAGCAGGTCGATTAATAGTTTGAGCGCGAGGGGGGTGAGGCTGTCGGGTTGGGTGGTGTCGCCGTCTTCCATCCGTTCTTGATAGGTATTGCTGAAGGCATCCAGGTAGTCACCCAGCAATGCGGCTTGATAGGGGGGCTGATTTTGGGCGGTGAGTTGTTCTAGCAGGCCGACAGCGCGGCGGATTAGTTCTTGGTGTTCTTTGGCGAGGTGGCAGATGATTAACACCAGCGATCGCGCCTCGTTCACGTCCAACTTTTTGCGTCCCCCCTGCCCCTTGCGTAGGGGACTGGACTGCCGCAACCGCCACAAACTGACCCGATCCGCCACCATCTCCGACAAATTTAACTGATTTGCCGCCTTTAAGACCGCTTCTGAACCAATGCCAGTCAGGGTTTCCAGTGCCATTAACACCAAATCCAATTGTGCCTTAATGTCATCCAACTGCTGGCCATCGGGTTGGATGGGCAGAGCTAGGACATTGGGGAAGGGGTGGTCGGTGGAGGTGGTTACGGATGACGGCATAACTTCACCATAGGATGGAATTGGTAAATTAGAAATCAGGTTACAGGTATAGCAACAAGACTGATGGGATCCGCTGGCAGGTTCCCAAATTGGCACTGCTATTATTCTCTAACTACAAGAATCTAAAGATAGCTA
>CAZJZR010000706.1:0-2696 GCA_964550475.1 uncultured bacterium | reverse complement strand
GCAAAACCTTCGGCTCCTACACCGTAGACTACGCCGACAACTTCAGCTACACCGACCCCGTAGATGGCAGTGTCAGCACCAACCAAGGGGTACGGATTGGCTTCACCGACGGGTCGCGGATTGTTTTCCGCCTGTCTGGGACGGGCACCCAAGGGGCAACACTGCGGGTGTATTTGGAAAGCTACGAACCCGATCCAGCCAAGCAAACCGCCGATCCACAAGTGGCATTGGGTGAGTTGATCGCGATCGCCGATCAAGTTGCCCAAATCCGCACGCTGACCGGGATGGATGTCCCCACCGTGATTACCTAACTCTGATTCCAACGGTCGTTCAACAACTAGCTTTTTGCGCGTTGGTAAGCGACAAACAAGGGGCTTAAGCCCCTTGTTTGCCAGTTTGAGCCTCCTTCAGTCTGTGACTCTGTGGGTTTAGCCATTGCCTTGCAGAATGTACTTGACCGTCGTCAACGTTTCCAAGCTAATTAAGCCGCGACGGTGCCCCTTTTGATTGGACATACCGATCGCGATCGCCCGTCCGCCCTTGGGATTGCGGTAAAACCGGGGAGAGGTGTTGATATAGGTAAACGCGCTAATAATGCCCGTCGCAAATTGCCGACTTTCTTGGTACGACTCGGTGGCTAAACAATCGGCATGGCCGCTGCTGTGGTGGTTAATCCAGGCGATCGCGTCCTCCAAACTATCCACCAGCTTAAACGCCACCACCTTCCGCAGGTAGGGTTGTGACCATTCCCCCGCCTCCGCCAGCTTCAGGTCAGGGAATTCCGCCACCAACTCTTCATCCCCCCGTACCTCAAAGCCCTTCTCGCGCAAATTACTCCACAGCATCGACAGAGAGGAGTAATTGTGACCTCGGTAAATCAACACCTTTTCAATCGCATTCACCCGATCCGGTTCGCCTTGGTGACTGTCCAGCACCATAAACCGCACCATGTCTAAACTGGCGGAGGGTGACCAATAGAGATAGCAGTTGCCGATACCGGGTTTCAGCACCGGGGCGGTGGCTTGGCGAATCACCTGTTGCACCAGACTGGGGCGACCGTAGGGAATCACCAAGTTGACGTATTGATCCTGCACCACCAAATCCCGAATCGAGGTGCCTTGCTCCGACAAAAACAGTTGCAAGCAGGTGGTGGGCAAACCCACGGAGTCCAGACTGCCCTGCAAAATTTCGGCAATCATGGCGTTGGTGTGACTCGCTTCCGCCCCACCCCGCAAGATCAGGCTGTTCCCCGTTTTCAGGCACAGTCCCGCCGCGATCGCCCCCAACTCCGGGAACGACTCATAAATCAGCGCAATCACCCCCAGCGGTACCAGTTGGCTGTAGGTTTGGCACTGATCAATCTGATACATCGGATTCATCACGGGTTGGGTGGGATCCGACAATTCACTCAGCCGTTGCAAAATTTGGATGGTGGCCTGAATGCGTTCTGGGGTCAGTTTCAGCCAATCAATTAACAGATCCGGCACCGCCATATCCCGACTGGCTTCCAAGTCCAGCGTATTGGCTTCCAGAATGGCGTTTTGGTGTTCCTTGAGGGCGATCGCCATCTGCTGTAACGCATGGTTTCGATCCACCCCCTTCGTTTTGGCTAACTCCAACGAAGTCTGGTATGCCGTCCGCACCAGAACCGATACATCATCCAAGGCCACAGAAGAGTCTGCCGTCATAACCTCAACGCCGATACGCCAGCCAAACAATCAATGCTGGAAGCACGGCCAGCAAAACTGCCACTAATGTCAACAACAAAATATTAGGACCACGTGGAGCGTGCAACGCCAATGGTAACCATACCACCAGCAAAACCAGAATGATCCCCACCACCAAGGGGATGTAGCCCTCCTGCAAGCCCGATCGCGCCCGATGCCACTGCTGCCCCGTCCATCGCCACGCCTGTTTGTAGGGATAACTAGTGGAAAGTTGCTCAATCACATAGCCATTCTCTTCCACCACAAAAATTTGCTGACAGCGATTACAGCCAAACGCTTCGGTCAACAAAATCGGCTCTAACCGTCCCCGTCGCCGACAAGGACAGGGATAGTCCATATTTAAATCAATTTTTTGCGCTTTCTGGGATTGCACAGGTGACAAGCAAAGGAAGGGGAGATTGGCAAAACCTGGGCAAAAACCCAGTTAGACCGGGGGACGGGTTGAATCGGACTGGATAAACGGTAAGCCTAGCAAAGGGCAAACCGATCGCCATCCTGGCGTTAGAGGTTGGCTAGAGGCTAATAGAGCGAAGTTGCGCGAGATAGAAGCTAATTTCAGGGTAATCTAGGTTACTGAAGGATGGGAAGGGGCAGCCAAGGGAATCCATGCAATCTTAGTATTTGCCTGTGTTGTCGATCCCCTTCGTCAAGTTACGATAACACCCCGCAGCCGTAACCATTTGCTCCCCCCCAACGAGCAGTAGGCATAATCCGCAATCCTATTTACCAAGGGAATGGTTACATTCAGACTGTGGGTAAGTCAGGCTTGATCACGGATGCAGGGCGATCGCGGGCATCTTAAGGATTCGCATCCACCTTAAGGATTCGCAAATAAATCATATCCCCATTCGCAGGGTGCGTATAGCCCGCTCTACTGCCTGTCCCACCCAGTCGGCATCTTTAATAGACCTCTCGCAGATTGCATGAAAGTCAATTGTTGGGTTGCCAAGATCTCCGCCCTCACCCTTT
>CAZJZR010000705.1:2025-2696 GCA_964550475.1 uncultured bacterium | reverse complement strand
CAACTGCAACACCTGTTCCAACTCGCTGCATTTTGGGCACAGGATCGCAGCATGGATGAGTTAGCCATTGCGATCGCCCACAGTGATCCCGTCGTGACTGTTTGGGACGGCGATCGGATGATTGGCTTTGCCAGAGCCACATCTGACGGCATTTATCGCGCCACCATTTGGGATGTGGTGATCCATCCCGACTACCAAGGTGCAGGCTTAGGCCGCAAACTGGTGCAGACCGTCCTCAGCCATCCCCACATGTGTCGGGTGGAACGGGTTTATCTGATGACCACTAACCAGCAAGCCTTTTACGAACGGATTGGCTTCACTGAAAACGCCACCACGACCATGGTGTTACACAACTCTCCCACCGACGGCTCATCCGTTGAGTCCTTCCGTCTGCACGTCGAATCCACCGTCAGCAGTTCCCACGACGCACCGTAACCCGTCCCAATCACCCAGGTCTTAAGATTTTTCGTGCAAATTGGGATGGGTGGATGGTGGATGGTGAATAGTGAATGGTGATCAAGGGTTGGCAATTCATTTTGTCGTCATCCCCTTACCTGTGGTGATACGACATGGGATGTTCAATGCTTAGGGACTTGCGGAAAAATCATATCCCCGTGATTGCTGTCGGGACGCGGAAACCGCGCCCCTACAACCGGGATCAATGCTGCAAT
>CAZJZR010000705.1:0-1928 GCA_964550475.1 uncultured bacterium | reverse complement strand
TAGGTTAAACAATCCAGCCTTAACACCCACTCACCCACCCACCCACCCGCCCCTCTCCCATCCACCATCCACCATCCACTATCCACCCACTCCCCTCCCATGCTCAGCCGCGTTGCCGATTCGATTTATTGGCTCAACCGTTATGTGGAACGAGCCGAGAATATTGCCCGATTTATTGATGTCAACTTCAACCTGTTGCTGGATTGCCCAACGGTGATTCAGGAGCAGTGGGAACCGCTGGTGGTGACCGCTGGCGATTTACCGTTGTTTCAGCAGCAGTACGGTGCCGCCACGGGGGACAACGTGGTGCAGTTCCTCACCTTCGATCGCGCCTACCCCAACTCGATCCTGTCCTGTCTGTATGCGGCGCGGGAAAACGCCCGGTCGGTGCGAGAGGTGATCTCGTCGGAAATGTGGGAGCAGGTGAACTCGTTTTATTTCATGGTGCAGGAGGCAGCTCAAGGGGGAGCCAAATCCATGGCCGAACTGCGGGAGTTTTTTGATTCGGTGAAAATGGCCAGTCACCTGTTTGCGGGGGTGATGGATGCGACGATGAGCCACAATGAAGGCTGGTACTTTGGGCAGATTGGCCGCTTGTTGGAACGGGCTGATAAAACTGCCCGGATTTTGGATGTGAAATATTTCATTCTGCTGCCGTCGTTCCAAGATGTGGGCACGCCGCTGGATGAGGTGCAGTGGATGGCGTTGCTGAAGTCCGCCAGTGCCTATGAGATGTATCGCAAGCGGCGCGATCACCGGATTACCATTTCCGGTGTGGTGGAATTTTTGGTGCTGGATGGGGAATTTCCCCGCTCAATTCGTTACTGTTTGCTGCGGGTGGAAAAGGCTCTGCATCAGATTACGGGTACGCCTGTGGGAACGTGGCGCAGTCCAGTGGAGCGCAGTTTGGGGCGGTTGCGGTCGGATTTGGAATACATGACGGTGGATGACATTATCCAACAGGGATTACACGAGTTTCTCGATCGCCTACAACAGCAAATGAACGAGGTGGATCATCGCATGTTTGATGCCTTCTTCCGTCTGGATACGCCGCCCAGTCGGTTAACGGCATAGTATTGGAGACCCATGCGGTATCAAATTATCCATACCCTCACCTATGAGTACGATCGCCCGGTGCTGCTCGAACCCCATACGCTGCGGTTGCGCCCCCGTTCCGACAGTTGGCAAACGCTGCATTCGTTCCAACTGATCTGTGATCCGGCTCCCCAAGGCATCGGCCACAATATTGATTTGGAGGGGAATAACACCAGTCGGCTGTGGTTTGTTGAACCGACGCGATCGCTGTACCTGTCTGTCACGTCTGAGGTGGAAACCCACTGCACTAATCCGTTTGCCTACACGCTAGAACCGTGGGCATTGCACTTTCCGATTGATTATCCCGCGTCGATGCAGGCGATGTTGCAGCCCTATTTGGCAGGCGACTGGGGATCGGTGGCGGGTGGGTTTGACCCGGTGGTGGCGGAGTTGGCGGAAACCATCAGCTATGCCAGCAACTTTAATCCAGCTCTGTTTGTGACGGAATTGACCCAACAGATCTACACCAATTGCCAATACATCACCCGCGACTTGGGCGATCCGTTGCCGCCAGGAATCACTTGGAAACAAAAAACGGGTTCCTGTCGCGATTTTGCGGTGTTGTTTATGGCGGCGTGTCGGGCGGTGGGGTTGGCGGCGCGGTTTGTCAGTGGCTACCAAGAGGGCGACCCGGACAGCGATCGCTATGACCTGCACGCTTGGGCAGAGGTGTACTTACCGGGAGCGGGCTGGCGCGGCTATGACCCGACCCATGGTTTAGCGGTGAGCGATCGCCACATTGCCCTCGTCGCCAGTGTTAACCCCCGCTACACGGCTCCCTGTCCCGGCGGTTTTCGCGGCGGCAAACAAGTGGCGATGAATTATACGTTGGA
>CAZJZR010000704.1:0-2698 GCA_964550475.1 uncultured bacterium | reverse complement strand
GTAGCTGTAGCCGCACCCCAATTTTCCCTAGCTACCCATCCAACAATCGAGGCCGCTTCCGCCACCAATCCCTTCCCCCGTCGTCCCCATGAAACGTGGGTGATGGACTCTAGCTCCAGCGCAGCCAGTCCAGCAGTCCAAGCCAAGGGACTGGATTTAACTCAGATCAGTTTGCGTCCCCCAGAAAAGCTGACAGCCGCAGCGCAGAGTATCACGGCTGCAACCCAAGTAGAATCCTCTACCATTGATTTATCGCCACCGCTCGTCCAGCCGCCGCGAGTTCAACGAAAAGTAAACAGTATGCCCCCATCTCAGACAGAGGGTGGAGAAAGAACGCCATGGGGTGGCATCACCTTCCCGATCCCGTTGTCGCCGCCCGACAGGCCATCCCGTCGCACAACACCAAGGGGAATCCCTCCATTGCAAACAAAAATGCCTGATCAGTCCGCTATGCTCCAAGCGAATATGATGCAGGCGAAAGGAGAGGCAACGCGCGATCGCCCAGCCACATCCACCCAACCACAAGCCAATCAAACCGGGCTACCCGATGCCCTCAAAGCCGGGGTAGAGCAGTTATCCGGCTATTCCTTAGATCAGGTCAAGGTTCACTACAACTCGCCCAAACCAGCCCAGTTGCAGGCATACGCTTACACCCAAGGCACCGACATTCATGTGGCACCAGGGCAAGAACGCCATCTGCCCCACGAAGCTTGGCATGTGGTGCAACAAGCACAGGGGCGCGTTGCACCAACCATGCAGATGAAAGCTGGGTTGCCGCTAAACGCAGACCAGCAGTTGGAGCAGGAAGCAGATGTGATGGGCAACAAAGCCTTATCCATGCAGCAGCCCCAAGCGGGCTTAGCTCAGGGCCGCACCATCAAACAGCCCACGGCCTCAGGCTCCCAGCAGTCCCCCGTTCAACTGCTGTCGATCAAACGAGACGAGTTAGCCGAAAAGGCGGGGGAAGAGACTCTCAAACCCAAGCATGTCACTTACAAAATTTTGCAGGCTGTTGAGACCTATCAGGACACCTACGACAACATCATCGGATCTAGTGATCCTGACCTTTTTGGCAGTGCAAATGTAGCCCGTCTACGCGAAACTCTGAACACTCTGCAACAGCTTTGCCGTGATTGGTTTGTCAGAGCCAAGCACCTAGAGGAGAAAAAGGTTTCCCCAGTCCTGATTGGTAAGAAAAAGGGGTTGAAGAAAACCCATGATTGGATCAACGGGGTGAAACCCATGATTCAAAAGCTCCAGCAGGAAGTGGAGCAGGAAATTTTATTTTGCCAGGGATCTGAGGCTGGTTACGTCGGCCAGGGAGATGATGCCGCAACTGTTAAATATGTCATTCAAGAAGGTGCTCATCCTCTGAAGTTCAGTTTCCTCGTCAATAGTGCAAAGGGTGAAATGAATATGAAACGGAAGGGTTGGGACCTAGAACAGTATGAACATCTGTCTGACGAGGAATTGCAGGCGGTAATTTTATACACTGGACCAGCCGCCTATGCCATGAACGCGATCATGCGAGGTTTCCTGAAGAGTAACTATTGGGATGGTTATAAGCAGTGGATAGAACCGGCGAAGCAAGGTCTGGCGAAACTCCCTAGCGGCGCACGTAACTTCCAAAAGGCTCAACCCAAGTTTACAAAAGGATACGAGGACGCCAAGGGGAAGTTACCGAATCAAGTTAAGTTATCTGATGACTTAAAGCAGTATATGTTGACGACGGATCAACCCGTTGATGCCATCATTGATTTCGATACCGTCTACCGCGCAAACAAGTGGACTAGTGCCTTCAATCAGGCGTTTGCCACTGGATACCAAGTTGGTCGAACGATTGAGGAACCTGGATTTTTAAGTACCTCCCTCGTCAAAGGCGGCTATGATGGAGGGCTAGCTCCTGTTACCCTGACTATTACCAATGTGAAGAACGAGGCCAAATCGGTTCTAGACCTCTCTCGGCATTCACTGGAGAGGGAAGCTTTGCTGCCACCTGGTTCCCGTCTTCAGATCACAAAAATTACCTACTCGCGGAATAACGGCAAGAGCCATCGTTGTCCTAATCCCACAGAAAAATTTCCAGCTAGCGATGAGGGGCGACATGCGTTCAACCAGCCCGGTCTGAAATGGGAAGTTGAGATGAAGTTAGTGAAAGCTCCCGCCCAAGGGGAAAAACAACCCTCACAGCAGCAGCAACGTCCACCCAAAAAACGCCAGAAAAAATAAGGTCACTGCTCAGGGTGGCCTTGCCCTCACCCTAAATCCCTCTCCCAAGTAGGGCTACCGTGTATACACAAGTTGAAACTGCTATGGCGCAGGGCTGTTTAGCCCCCTAAATCCCCCAATTCTGGGGGACTTTGGATTTCTGTTCCCCCAGAATTGGGGGCTAGGGGGCGGCTCGGCATTGGCTCTGACTAGATTCGATCACTTATGTATACACAGTAGCCCAAGTAGGGAGAGGGACTTTTACACTCCCCTTCTACCACTACCTGAGCTTGTCGAAGGGGGAGAAGGGGCATACTCTCCGAGAAGCAAGCTACAAGCAAGGGGGATGAGGGGCAGTGACCCAGTACGCGGATCGTCTCAGGTAGGAGGATGAGCCAAATGGATAATCAGCAAGACGATCAAACAATCATCGGCTTTGATCCGGCGGGTAACCCCTTTCCGGTACATGCGGCGGCTAATCCTCTCTATG
>CAZJZR010000703.1:0-2699 GCA_964550475.1 uncultured bacterium | reverse complement strand
GCCGATTAATTTTTCCACGTTAACTATTTGTTGTGATTGAATTGTTGTGATTGAAGCTGGTTAGATGAGATTAATCAGATTCGATCATGAGTTTAAGGATTAATTCTGCTAAGGACGGCGATCGCACCCTGATCGCACACTCACAGGGGCTAATGCAAAATGGCACAATCAGATAAGCCAACAGGGTCAGGATTTCGAGGGCCGCGATCGGCAGAGAGTGTGCTGCGCGATGTGACCCAAGACTTGCAGAATTTGCAAGACAGCCTGATTACCCAACTGAATGAAGATGTGGTGTGGCTGAAGGCGGAGAAAAGTCGGTTAATTCAAGAAATTGACCAATTACGACAGCAGTCT
This sequence comes from uncultured bacterium, assembly GCA_964550475.1. GTDB lineage: Bacteria > Cyanobacteriota > Cyanobacteriia > CAIUCS01 > CAIUCS01 > CAIUCS01. The sequence goes on along the minus strand of CAZJZR010000703.1, from coordinate 2,345 downwards.
GAGGCATTGAAAAGCCATCGCGACGATCTGCAAACCCAGCAGCATTTAGCCCAACAGCAACAATGGGCAAAACAGTTGGCTCAGGCATTGGCGGTGCATTTACAAGCCTTGATGAGCCAAAAGTTGGATCAAATGGCCGAATCCAGCACCGCCAATCGGTTGGCTCCTGCCGCTACACCACCGCCACCGTTGGCCAATGGTCACACTGACCACGCCTATCAAGTCTTGGCCTCGTTGGATGCCACCCTCACTTCTACCTTCCGGACTCTGCAACAAGACCTCAGCAGTTACGAAAGTTCGCTCACCCAGCAACTGAACCGCATCCACTCGATGGAAAAGCAGGGCGAGGTGATTCTGTCGGCTTTGATCACGCGGTTGAGTGAGCAGTTGCAACAGGAAATTGCTAAAACGGCTACACCGGAAGTGGTGCGTCCGTTTCCTGGGTTTGCGGGCTATGGGCAATCTGCTGCTACAGATCATTATGGCTACCAGCAGGATGCAGCGGGCGATCGCTGGCCGCAGGATCTCAACGGCAATGGCAGTAAGGGCACATTGGTGGGAGAACGTCCCCTGCCGCCCAGCTATCCGCCGCCGCCGCCCCCCCCTGCCACACCTGCCCCCGCTGCCCCCAAGAAAAGTTCGTTTGCCCAAATCGGCTTTATTTTGGTGTTGCTGTCGTCCTTTGCCCTGTCCTTCCACAATGTGGTGGTACAGATTTTGTTCAAAGAACGGATGGTGTTTGGCTCCATGCCCATGGGCGGTTTCATTACTCCTGGGTTTGGCACGTCCGTCCTGATCCTGTGGTTGCGGATGGTGATTGTGTTGCCGATGATGGCGATTCTGGCGGGCTTTTTGTATCCGCCGATTTGGAAAGATATTCGCACCGCCATTACCTCCAGCGATCGCGACCCCCTGAAGAATATGATCTTCAGCGGCTTTCTACTGTTTCTCTCCCAGGTGTTGATCTACGCCGCCTTGGGGCAAATCCCTGTGGGGATCGCCGTCAGCATCTTCTTTATCTATCCGGTGGTGACGGTGTTTTTGGCCTGGAAGCAGTTTGGCGATCGCCCCACCCCCTTCCGATTGATGGTGATGCTGGTGATCTGTTTGGGAGCCGCACTCACCTTAAATTGGCAGGCCAAGGCATCAGGTAATTTCCTCTGGGGTTGTATCGCCGCTGGGTTATCGGGTTTGGCCTTTGCAGGCTATGTGTTGGTAACGGGCTTATCGACCCGCAAATTCAATCCCGTTCCGGTGACGCTGATGCAGTTCTTCACCATTTTGGTGCTGTCTAGCGTCATGATGGTCTTCCCGCTATCTGACCAATTCCGACCCGTCCCACCGTCCAATTGGGCAGGGTTTGGCATCGGTTGTCTGGTGTTGGGCGCGGCGACGTTGCTGGGGTATTTGTTCAACAACTTCGGCATTCGGTTAATTGGCCCCGGCCCTGCGTCGATTATTGGTGCCACAGGCCCCGCCTTTAGTGCCGTCCTCGCTGCGTTGATGATTGCCCAAACCTTGCAACCCCTGCAATGGTGGGGGGTGGCATTAGTCACGCTTGGAGCAGTGGGGATCAACTTAGAGCGGGTGCTGGGCTGGTCTAAGCCGCCAGCACCACAGAAATAAGTAGGTTTATCGTTAAGTAGGTTTATCGTTAAGTAGGTTTATCTTAAAGTTGTCAGCTCGTTGCTTCCCGCTCCTTTCGACTTCGCTCAAGGAGCGGGAAGCAACGAGCAAGTAGCCTGCCTCTTTCGGCTACGCTGATTGATGCCAGACCAAGGTTTGTTCAAATTGCTTCAGGGCCGCTAAGGCATCGGCTTCACAGGCAAATGACTGTCTACTCACCTGCTGTAACCCACATTCCGCACTTCCAACTGGCACATTGAGAATTAGAAACGAAGGAATCAGGCTTACACCAATTCCACCCTACCCCATTCTCAATTAGATTGGCTTATTGACAACACCCGGAAAGTAGCACAAGTGAACACAAATCTTGAAAGCTTTGTTGTATAAGGGTTTCAGTCTTAATCATTTACTGTGACAGTTAAGTGCGGAATGTGGGATTAAATTCCCCAGCAAACGCTGTGAGGCTTGGCCACTCAAAGCAGACTGTACGACCAGCAAATCCGGTCGCAGTGTGTCGATTCATCCCGATGAACCCTTGTTGGAGGAGTTACGCAAACGGCAAACAACGCCACAAGGACGTGCCCAGTTACGACAGCGAGTGGCCGTTGAACATAGTTTGGCGAGTTTGGCGCATGTGGGACACTGGCAGGGAGACAAGGCTCGCTACCGAGGACAGCGCAAAAATCTGTTTGATTTACGCCGGATGGCGATTGTCCACA
>CAZJZR010000702.1:0-2704 GCA_964550475.1 uncultured bacterium | reverse complement strand
GGTACGGGTTGGGGGGCAGACGATCGCGGGGTTGGGGCAGCGGGAACGGGCGCAACCACCGGAGTCATGGCGGCTTGGGGGGCGATCGGTTCCCTGGTCATTGGTTCCCTAGTTATTGCTTGGCTGGGGAGTGAGTCTGAGGGCAGCGGTTCAGATGGCCGCGATGCCGTGGTCAGGGATGCCGCGACGGCGGGTGCTGCCAACGGGGGCGCGGCGGCGGCGGGAATGGATGCGGTTTGCGGTAGGTTTTCCGGTGGGGCGGGGCGATCGGGGCGTTTCCCCAACGCCGACCGGGGCGGGGGTGGCGGGGGCACGGGTCTGGGTTTACGGGAACGGGCTGGCTCCGGATGCGCCGCCGGGGATTGGGCGGGTGGCACGGGTTGACTGGGCGGCACGGGCGTAACCACCAGTTGATCCGGTTGCAGGGGAACGGATGGGTAGGGATTGGGGGCTAGCAGTTCAGTGACATCATCCGACGCAGCCTCGGTGACCTCTGGAGCCAGGTAGTCGGCGATCGCCTGCTCCAAGTCTGCCGGATTAATATCGGACGCATCCAACATCTGCTCCATGATGGCCGCCTCGATCATGGCTGTCTCGACCATGGCTGTCTCGACCATGGCCGCTTCCACCATAGCTGCTTCCATGGCAGGTTCGGCAGCAGTTTCGTAGGAGAAACTGGGGGGCGAAACCGCTTGCCCCACGGCGGGATAGGGACTGTTGCCGGGGGTCACTGTATCGTCAGCGATCGGGTCAGTCCCTAGGTCAGAGATCAGGTCAGCGACGGGGGCGATCGCGGCCTCGTCTGCATCCTGCAAGTCCAATGCCGCCAAGCTGACATCACTCAGCAAGGCATCCAACTCTAGGGGCGAGGGCGGCTCAACGGGGGGAGTTGGGTTGGATGGAGTGACCGGACTGGTGGGAGCCGGATCAACCCCTTGGCTGGATGCGGAGTGGAGTTCTCCATTACCGGAATGGCGAGAATGTAGGTAGGCTTCGATGATATCGACGCTCTCGGTGTGCGGGTCATCATCGGGCAGATCGCTGGTGGTTGTGAAAAAATCCTCCGCTGGCGGCACCAAGGTCGCCTCGCTCACCATCTCTGCCTCGGTAATGGGACTGATCCCATCTGGGGCTAACTGCGCCACATCCCCTTGCCCCTGTTCCAACTCATCCAGCAGTAAATCTAAACTGCTGCTGCTGTCCTCTAGGGAAAGTGCGATCGGTGGGGGAGGTGCCAGCGGCAAAGTCAGGGGTGGCGCAGGCTCTGGGGCAAAAGAGTCGCTCACCGGATCAGCGGCGATCGCGTCGCTCTCAGTGGGTGGATTGGCGGGTGGCGCGGCGTGATCGGGGGCAACCTCGGACGCTGATGAGTCCAGTAGCTCCAGTAGCTCCAGATCGGGGTCGGGTTGGTCGGGAGAGGATAATTCTAAGCTGGGTAATTCTGGGTCTAGTAAGTCTAAGTCTGGTAATTCTGGGGTTGGGACTGCTGCCGCTGCATCGGCGGCGATCGGTACCTCCAGTGCGGCGGCGACGGGGGTGGTAGGAGCAAGTTCCGGCGGCGGTTCGGGGGGCAAGGCTTCTGCCCATTCATCCCGCACCAAGTCGGCGAACTCCGCTAAAAAATCAGGACTTAATTGGCTCAAGTCCACCTCCGCCTCTGGATCTGCGGGATCTGTTGGGTCGGCTGGGTCTACTGGATCCGTTGCAGGACTGGACTCCGGGGCGATCGCCGCCGCCCCACTCACCAATGGCGCGGCCACGGGAGCAGTGGGGCGATCGCTGGCGGCAATGAATTCGGTTTCGGCTTCGGCGATCAGGCTTAGGTCTGGTAAAGCAGGCAGATCGCCCATGCCCTTGGCCAAGGCCAACAGTTGGGGTGAGGGAAAGCCGCCTTCGGTGCGATCGCCCGCCAACACCGCCTGTTGCCCATGCAGAAAATCCGTCAGGGCAATTTCGGCAATTTGTACCGTTTGGTCTGGGGAGTTTTGCAAGGCAGTGAGGGTGGCCTGGGCAATCCGGCCAAACCCCGGCAAACCCAGAGATTCGGCCAATCCCAGAAAGATTTCCGCCTTATCGATCAATGTTTGGGTCAAATTGGGTGGATCAACCTGAAGCAGCAAGTCATCCAACTGTTGCAGGTGTTGTTGCACCCCCACCTCAAACATGGAACGGACAATATCAAACCCCAATTCCATCGAGGTGGGGATGGGGGCTTCGTGGTTAAAACAGTCGCCCAGCTTATCTTGCAGATTGGCAATCACCGCAGCGGCGCGATTTTTCAAGTCGGCATCGTCCACACTGGCATGGTTGATGATCGCCATCACGGGCAACCGCAAGCACTCATACCCCTGAAACAGCAGGCTGTCCACCTCGGCATCAATCACCACATCGGGATTGTACAGAGCCTTAAAAATATCCTCCATCACATGGGCAACGTGCTGGATCGTGTCCAACCCCACGCTGGCGGCGGCTCCTTTCAAGGTGTGGGCGGCTCGCATCAGTTCATGCACATCGGCAGGAGAATGGCGATCGCGCAAGGTCAACAAGCCCTGCTCAATCGTCTGCAACAAGTCCTGGGCTTCAATCAAGAAGTAACCCAGGTCTTCACCGGGACTATTGGGCAAGGCTGAGGCGTTGGGGTCGTTCCCTGGCTCAGCTTTATGCCCAAGGGCGTGTTTCAGTGTGGCGGATAGATTTCTGAAGA
>CAZJZR010000701.1:0-2706 GCA_964550475.1 uncultured bacterium | reverse complement strand
AAGGGGCGAATCAGGCGGTGGCGATCGCCCGTCTGGGTATCCTCACCCGCATGGTGGGGCGGGTGGGCGCAGATGGGTTTGGGCAAGTCTTGCTGGACAGTTTGCAGGCCGCTGGGGTCAACACCGATGGTGTGGCGGTGGATGCCAGCATCCATTCCGGCGTGGCGATGATTGCCGTGGATGGGGCTGGGGAAAACCAGATTTTGGTGGTGCCGGGAGCCAACGGTCGGGTAGACCAAACCGATGTGCAGCGGCTGCAAGCGGAGTTATCCACAGGCTTGCCGGAACCGCACATCTTGTTATTACAGTTAGAAATCCCCCTCCCGGCTGTGGTGGCCGCTGCTCGACTGGCGCACCGCCAGGGCGCGATCGTCATTCTCGACCCTGCTCCGGCGCGTCCTGACCTCCCGGCAGACCTCTATCCCCACCTGCACATCCTCACCCCCAACCAAATTGAAGCGTCCCAGTTGGTCGGGTTTGCGGTGACTGATGTGCCCACGGCAATCCAAGCCGGAATGGTGCTGCGATCGCGGGGTACGCCCACGGTAATTGTCAAATTAGGGGCACTAGGGGTAGTGTGTGTCTCTGGCGACGACCCCATTCACATTCCTGCCTTTCCCGTCACAGCCGTGGATACCGTAGCTGCTGGCGATGCCTTCAACGGTGGCCTCGCAGCGGCCTTGGTGCGCGGATTGCCGTTACGTCAAGCCTTGGTGTGGGCTTCGGCAGTGGCCGCGATCGCCGTCACCCGTCCCGGTGCCCAGTCCGCCATGCCCGATTTCCCCACTGTGGAAAACTTTTTAAATAGTGTGGGAATGGGTAATGGGTGATTGGTAATTGGGTTTTGCAGGATTGTTTGTGCGGTGATGCTTTGGGGGCACCACAAAGCTCAACTGGTCATTCCTTTCGACTTCGCTCCGTTCCTTTCGACTTCGCTCAAGGAACGGAGCGGTAGTGGTGGCTGAGCGTAGCCGAAGCCTAAGGCGCATTCCGCCACTGTGGACTTAGGGATTGGTAATCGAACTCCTTCGCACCGATGTGGCAACTGGCGCATCCGGTGGCATTGGGCGGGGTGGCAAACTTGACGCGGGGGTGTAGGGCGCGGAAGAAGCGGGATTGCGCCACCCGGAACGGCACCGTCTCATCCTCCCGTTGGGCGCGGGAGGCATTGCTCAAATAACTCCACATCACCCGCAGCACCGGGCCACGGGGCAAATCCAGCGTCACACCATAATGTTGCGGTTCCAATAGCAACTGCCGCCAGGTTTCCGTTGGTAACACCATCGGCGGTAACGCCACATGACAACTGCCGCAGCTATTTAAATAATATTGTCGTCCCACGTCGAGGGGGGAGGGCAGCGGTTCCAGACTGGCGATGGTTTGGCTTGCGGCTGTGGTGATGCCTGTGCTGGGTGGGCTGCTGAGGGGCAGTTCCCGCGCCTGTGCTAATCCCCAACCCATCACCACACTCCACACCACCAACAGCAGGAGTAAAATCAGGGGCGATCGCCGTCGTTTTCGCAATTTGGGCATGGTGGATGTGTGGGGGATGAATGCCAGTAGATCGAACGCAGGTGGTTACCCGTTGACACGGTGTGACCCGTTTATAGATTACTAGGTTACTGGGTTTTGTTCCGGGTTGATTTTCCTTGTTAATCGTTATATAGTTATTTATAGGGTTAAGGATTTGCCGGAATCTTAATTTTTATGTTAAATTAAGTTAACTATTGAAACAAATAGAGGGTCTTTATAAATGCGGTATGTTGAAGAAGACGGCGGACGGCTGAACAATTTCGCAGTCGAACCCAAAATGTACACGGCTGAACCCCCCACCAATGCTGAGAAGCGCAACTACTTGGTCATGGGTATTGCGGGTTCTGCCCTGATCATTGGGTTATGCGTTGCAGCCTATGCTGTCTCTGCCGTTAGCTAGTTGACGATCTGCTGATCGTCCAGCCTACGATCGCCTCCACCGAGGTCAATCATCATTTCCCACTGATAAATCATCGCTAAATCACCGCGATCGCTATCTTCCTTAGCATCAAATTGATTTAACAAAAATCTTCATTAAATCAGTTGTCGCCCTGTCCAATTTAGATTGGCAGGGCACTTTTAATGGCTACTTATAATGGCTACTTATGGCCACAGCGTCCTCAAAGTAAACCTCAAGAAGCTTGGTACAATACCAACGCTCCACCCCTCCCCACTTGCCCATGGCCTCCCTGTTGAAAATTGTCCAAAATCCCAAAATGGCGGCGTTGGTGCTGTTGGGCTTTTCCTCCGGACTGCCGCTGTTTCTCACCAGTAGCACCCTGCAAGCTTGGATGACCGATGCCAAAGTGGACTTGGGGGCGATCGGTTGGTTCAGTTTGGTGGGTTTACCCTATACCCTGAAGTTTCTCTGGTCGCCACTGTTGGATCGGTTTGTGCCGCCCCTGTTAGGCCGACGACGCGGTTGGTTGCTGGTGACGCAGGGGTTATTGTTGGTGGCGATCGCGGCCATGGGTTTGCAAAACCCCACCCAAGCCCTGCAACTGGTGGCGGTGAATGCCCTTGTGATCGCCTTCCTGAGTGCCAGTCAGGACATTGCCGGAGATGCCTACCGAACCGATGTGCTGGAACCGCAAGAATTGGGATTGGGCGCGTCAACCTGGGTGCTGGGCTATCGCATCGCCATCCTCGTTTCCAGTTCCCTCGCGCTGATTT
>CAZJZR010000700.1:0-2708 GCA_964550475.1 uncultured bacterium | reverse complement strand
CGGATCGAATCCAGGCGGAGGCGGCCTACTCGGAGTTGGAACGGGCGGGGTTACCGATGGCGCAGGTGGCGATTTTAGGCCAAGGTTACAAGAGTGCGGATGAGTATGGCCTGATTGATCCGGCTGAAAAGGCACGGCAGCAAGCCAAATTTATGGCCTATTGGTTGGTGCCGTTTGGCTTTGTAGCGGGGTTTTGTTTTAGTTTGATTACCGGACTCAACACCTTTGCCTGGGCGGGAGAAGTCGGCAATAACGTAATTGGTGGCTTGTTGGGAGCCGCGTCCGGGGGCATGGGCAGTGTGTTTGTCGGCGGCGGCGTGGGGTTGATTGTCGGGGGTGGGGATGCGTTGCCCTACCGCAATCGGCTCAAGGCGGGCAAGTATTTGGTGGTGGTGAAGGGCAGCGGCAACTTAACCCAGAAGGCGACGGGAATTTTGCGGCGGTGCAACCCAGAAAATTTGCAAGGGTATGAGATGGATGAATAGGTATGAGCGGTTTGCTCTGGTTGGGAAAATTGGGCTTCGACTTTGGTCAGCCACCACCCTTCGACTTTACCGGAGGAGACTGAATAGACCTCTTGCACATTGCATGAAAGTCAATTGTTGGGTTGCCAAGATCTCCGCCCTCACCCTAAATCCCTCTCCCAAATCTGGGAGAGGGACTTTGAATCCGGCTCCCCTTCTCCCAATTTGGGAGAAGGGGTCGGGGGATGAGGGGAAGGATTGGCGGCGTAGAACCTAATTTGCAAGAGGTCTAATAGTTAACCCATTCCCAATTACCCATTACCCATTCTCAAAATCCATCCTTCCCATCCCCCGGCTGTTGTGAGTTAAATTAGGGGCATTGCCATTTTGGGTGAATTCCCGTTGCTCCTCTAACTTGTCCCTCCGATTCCCATGCACGTACTGCTGCCTCTCAAACTGTTAGCTCAGGTTGGGTTAACCTATGGACTCACCAGCCTTGTGATTGCCTCGCCGTCGATGACTCCTGTCGTGGGCGCGAAAACTCCAATCACAACCCTGCGGTTAGCGTTACGGGGCATTCCGATCGCCTCATCCAGCACTGCCCCCATCGCCACATCGAACCATGCAACAGCGAACACGCGATCGCCAGAGTTACCCCTCACCCACTGCCAGCGATCGCGCTCCAAAGCGAATTCACAAACCAACTTTTTAGTATTTGCGGGCGGCGGCGGCCCTGAGAGCAACGAAATCGCCCTAGAGAAAAACATTCTCTACTTCCAACGGACACTCCGCACCCTAGGGCATGACCCCGCTGGAGCCAGTGTCTTTTTTGCCAATGGTACCGATGGTCAACCCAGCATCCGCTACATTGATCCTGAGTCACGGCAAGAACAATATAAAGCTCCAGAAATCCCGAATTTGTTGGGAGCGTCCACACCGGGGAATCTGCAAGGGGCGATCCAACAATTAGCCCAGCGGAAAGTGCCGTCGCTGTTTTTTTACTTCACCGGACACGGAGCCAAAAACCGCAGCAACTTTGACAACAACTCAATGATTCTGTGGGGTAATCAACTGGTGAGTGTGCAACAGTTTTCCCGGTTGGTGAGCCAGTTTCCGCCCCAAACGTCGGTGGTGACGATGATGGCGCAGTGCTACTCCGGGTCATTTGCCAACTTTATTTATGAAAACGGCGATCCCAAGCGTCCGGTGGCAAGGCATTCCCGCTGCGGCTTTTTTGCCACCATCAAGGAACTGCCGTCGGTCGGTTGCACGCCGGAAGTTAACGAAGCCGATTATCGGGACTACAGTTCTAGCTTCTTTGCGGGACTGAGTGGGCGATCGCGCATCGGTGGGGCTGTGCCGTCTACCGACTTCAATCGGGATGGTCGGATTACTTACAGAGAAGCTCATGCCTACGCCAAAATTGATGACCACTCGATGGACTTGCCAATTTCCACTTCTGAGGCATGGTTGCAAAACCAACTCACCGATCAGGATGAACGCACCATCCTCAGCCAACCGATTAACCAATGGCTGAAGGTCGCCCGTCCCGAGCAGAAGTATGTGATTAATTCAATGGTGCAAATGTTCGGCCTCGATCCGCGCCAGTCCTATAACCGCAACGTTAAAGGCATTCCTAAAGCCAGCTACGACACTGAACCCAAGGAAGCCTACCTAATTCGTTTGGGAATGGAGTTGTATAACGTAGGCATGGAGCAAAAGATCCGCAAGAGTGGCAACCGCCAACGCATCGCCACGCTGGATCGGCTGCTCCGGTGTGAATCAGGTTCCTGGAATTGACTACGACAAATCCCCTCCGTCCCCATACCACCGTCATCTTGGCCATGAGTGCCGATGGCAAAATTGCCGATCGCACCCGCTCAGCGGCACGGTTTGGCTCAACGCATGATCAGCAACATCTAGAACGGCTGATTGCCCAAATGGACGGTGTGCTGTTTGGCGCGGGAACATTACGCGCCTATGGGACGAGTTTGCCGATCACCGATCCCAACCTACTCGCCCAACGGCACCAGCGGGAACAGTCTCCCCAGCCTGTGCACATCGTCTGCTCCGCCAGCGGCAACCTGGATCCGCAACTGCAATTTTTCCGCCAACCCCTACCCCGCTGGTTGCTTACCACCCCCCTTGGTGCCGGACGCTGGTACCATAGCGGCGACTTTGACCAAGTGTTGGTCTATCCTTCGCCCCCAGACAGTTGCCCCACCCATGTGCCTGCCCCCGGAC